>JBBUBO010000041.1:0-5361 GCA_038058205.1 Patescibacteria group bacterium | reverse complement strand
TAAACGAGGCATTCAATAGCGGCGTTTTCAAATTCAAGAGCAATTTCAGCTTTTGTTTTATCGTCTAGTTTTTCGAGCTTTTTAATTAAATAAAGTACAGCGGTTTTCAGCCCGGAAAAAGAAAAATTAAAATTTTTACTTTTTAACATTGGTCTTGGAAGGGTTACAGAAAAACCAATCTTTCCGGGGTCGCTGTCTCCGCGTACTCGCGGAGCGCTGCCTCTCGGCCCGTCGGCCTGCGAGACACCCCGTAAAGACTGTTTTTCTTTCACCCTTCGAAGCTCAGCTAGTTTTGAAATTTCTGGTCCACCGGGGTAGGGCAAGTCGAGCATACGCGCGACTTTATCAAAAGCTTCACCGACAGCATCATCCAATGTTGTGCCGATGATTTCATATCGCATCCACTTTTTTATTAAAACGAGTTGTGTATGCCCGCCAGAAACTAAAAGAGAAAGCATTGGAAATTTTATTTTAGGCATAGTAAACTTTTTATTTTTTCCAAAGACAGAAAAAACATGTCCTTCCATGTGGTTTACAGGTATCAAAGGAACTTTCCATTTTTCCGATAATTCTTTCGCAAAGACAATGCCTTCCCATAGGCACATTTCCAGCCCTGGGCCGTAAGTGACGGCTATTGCATCTACGGGTTTATTTTTTTTTAATAATTTAGCCTCTTTTAAACTCGCTTCTAAAATTATCGGTAAATTTTTATTATGTTCTCTTTTTGCCAACACTGGATACACTCCGCCGTAGGGGATATGGATTTGAATTTGAGAATTCGTATTGTTTGCCAAAACCTTAAAAGAAGCATTCGTTATGCCTCCCTTTACCTCAAATATAGAAATGCATGTGTCGTCGCAACTTGTTTCAATGCTTAAAAGTTTCATAAAATTTATATTTAATTTAGAAGGCGGCGCCATGTACGAGACATGGCACCGCCGACGATGATCAACCCCTAGCGTTCAATTCTGCAGATGATTCCACTCAGATCTTCGTATGCATACTTCATACTCTGCAGATACTGTTCGCGTTTTTCGATGCAGACTCTCATCTCATTGTGCAGTCGATAGATGATTTTGAAGAAAACTTCTCTCCAATCGACTTTCCACATGAAGTTGTGAGAAAAGGCATCTCTCTGCATCTTTTCGGTAAAGATCTCGAACTTCGATTCTTTGGTAACTTCATCTCGGCCACCAGTGAATCCGCCGTGCTTTTGATTCAGCGGACGGTCATAAACTGCCGTCCACAGAAGAAGAACCCCGTCTTCAGTCAGCACGAGAGATTTTCTCACGGAAACCGTTCCTGTGTCAGCTTCCTCAAGCGTCTGGATTTCCATTGCTTTGGTGCGCTCCGAAACTTCTTCTGGGAAATTCACCAAGGAGATTTTTGTAACTCGATTGGCGCATCCAGGGAGGGTGCCACCATCGTTCATCAATTTGTCCAGTGGCTTGAAACACGACAGGTATTCCATTAAAGGTTTCATCTTCTCGATGACCCCTTTGAGAATTTCGACCATGTCTAGCCTACCGATTGAAACGGCGGGTGTTTCGCCGAGCACGTATCTCGCGAGATTGAATCCCTCACGTCCTTCGAGACTGATGGACGAATCCATTGCCAGTTCTCCTTTTATAGAGTTGGACTATTCCAACTCTTCTACTTAAAGTCTATATCAAGAGATTTTATTGTCAACTAAATAAAAATTGTGCGTGGTATAGGATTCGAACCTATGGCCTTGTCTACGTCAAAGACACGCTCTACCAACTGAGCTAACCACGCATTGTTCTTTTATAACATTTTCGTATATTTTTTCCAATATTAGTTATTATTTATTCGAATTCACAAATACTTAAAACTCTGCTATCGCAGATTTCTAAGTTTTTATGATATACTTTATTTATGAGTTTTGTGTATGAAATTTTAAAAGAGTTGGCTAACAAATCTTTAAAATATAAAGGATCTAGGGTTAATCTTTTTGGTATTCCAAAGTTTAAAAAATATTCACCAAATTCTCTGAGTGGAACCTTATCCTATATTCATAAAATTGGTTTAGTTGAAAAAAGTGATCAAGGATTAATTTTAACGATTAAAGGCCAAAAATATATAAAAAGAAAAATAGATTCTTTGAGACAATTTTATTTTGATTTTGATAAAAATGCGCCCAAGAATCTTTTAGTAATGTTTGATATTCCAGAAACCAAAAAAGCCGAGAGGGAATGGTTGCGTTGGCATTTGAAAAAGTTTAATTATTCTATGATTCAAAAAAGTGTCTGGGTTGGTCCTTCACCGTTACCTAAAGAATTTTTAGATTATTTAAAAATAATAAAGATCAAAGATGGTTTTAAAACCTTCAAATTAGCAAAAGGCTATGATTTTAAAAAATAAATAAAATAAATAATTTTACTAGATTCTCTGCTATCGCAGAGTTTCTAGTATTTTGTTGTACGTTGTTAAGATGGTGTTTAATTTATTTAATTATTTTATCTTTTTTTGAATCCTTTCAAGGGCGAGGATGAATGCGCCCATGCGGAGGGATGTTTTAGATTTCTTTGCATTTGTAGAAACTTTTTTAGCAGAATCGTCTAATAATTTCTTTAATTTTTCAAAAACTTTTTTCTCACTCCAATGTTCTTTTTTTAGATTTTGTTCCCATTCAAAATAGGATACAGCCACTCCGCCAGAATTTGCCAAGATGTCTGGAATCACAGGTATATTTTTCTTGAACAATATTTCATCTGCTTCGGGGGTCACTGGACCGTTCGCAAGTTCTAGAATTACTTTTGTTTTTACTTTATTTACATTTGTATTCGTTATCTCATTTTCAAATGCTGCAGGGATAAGCAGGTCGCATTCTGTGGCTAAGAGTTTTTGATTTGTTATGTCTTTACTTCCACTAAAGCCGGATAGCGTTCCAGTAGATTTCTTGTATTCCAAAAGCTTTGGTATATCTAAACCATTTTTATTATAAATGCCTCCTTTAGAATCCGAAACTACGATGACTTTATGCCCAGCATTGTACCAAATATCTGCTGCGTTTGATCCGGCATTACCGAAACCTTGGATGACAACAGTGCAAACTTTTGGTAATTTTAATTCTTTTTTCAAGGCTTCGAAAACATAAAATCCTCCTTGCGCTGTGGCTGTGCCTCGGCCTTCAGAACCACCTTTATCGAGCGGTTTGCCTGTTATCACTGCGCCAGTTTTGTCGCCAGTTATTTTGCCATATTCATCCGCCATCCAAGCCATTATCTCTGGTGTGGTATTTACATCAGGAGCGGGAACATCTTTATGTGGACCTAGGATATCTGAAAGTCTCCTTACCCAACCACGAGAAAGCTTCTCTAATTCTTTTTTAGATAATTTTTTCGGATCTACCGTCACTCCTCCTTTTCCACCACCCATCGGTATGCCGACGACAGCGCATTTGAGAGCCATCCAAAAGGCGAGCGCTTTCACTTCATTTACTTCTGTGTTTGGATGAAAACGAATACCTCCTTTGTATGGTCCGAGAGCGTTGTTGTATTCCACTCTATAGCCTTCAAAAATTTTTATTGAGCCGTTGTCCATTTTTACTGGAATAGAAATGCGAATGTCTCTGTCTGGTTCTCGAAGTCGCGCAAAAAATTCCTTATCAAATTTTTTAATTTTAGAAACGCTCTCCAGTTGTTTCATAGCATTTTCAAATGCATTATATATTTGTTTTGGTACTAGCTTTTGAAATGGATTTTGCATAAAGTCATTATATAGCAAATCTTTCTAATACCTTAAGTTCTGCTTTCGTATTAGCACCCAATGCTTCAAAAGCTTCTATTTCTACTGATTCTGTTTCAATACCATTATCGGTCGCTATTTTTATCAGGTCTGTCAGGTAATACTCTTTTTGCGCGTTGTCGTTCTTAAGCATTTTCAATTTCTCCCAAAGCCAAGAAGCATCGAAGCAAAAATAACATGGGTTTACCTCGGTCACTTTTATTTCTTCATCACTAGCGTCTTTAAATTGGATATCTTTTATAATTTTTCTATTTTTATCTCTTATGATTCTGGAAAAGTTTACAAAGTTAATGCGCCAATCCTTAAAATCTTTTAATCTAACCGTGGCCATTGTTATTTTTTTCCCAGATTTAATATGCTGTTCATTTATTTTTTTAATAGTTTCGGCACTCGTAAAAGGATGATCCCCGTATAAAACTATAATATTTTCTGCTTTGTTTCTTAAATAATCTTCCGCCAAGCTCACTGCATGCCCCGTGCCGAGCTGTTTTTCTTGGTATACATAGTTGTATTTTTTACCCTCCTTTTCAAGTTCTTTCATTACCAGTTCTTTTTTGTATCCGACTATGATAATAGGATTTTCATCAATTCCTGATTTTTTTACGGACTCCAAAAGATATTTTATCATAGATTTGCCCTTCACCTGCGCTAAAACTTTTGGTAAATCGCTACCCATTCTTACGCCTTTTCCGGCCGCCAGGATTATAATTTTGGTTTTATTTTTCATGTTCAAGGATTATACACTAAGGCTCTCGTTTCGCAATTTCTTTTAGAACTTTAGGGATTTTTTTAAAGTCAGCCATTAGTACTTCACGCATCGAGCCGTCGTAAAGAGTCGCTGCCGGATGATAAAGAGGAAAGAAATATTTTGTGGACATGCCTTTGAAAGCCTTGATGAGCAATTTGCCATGCGCTTGGCCTATCTGTAATTCAGGGAAAAAATTATTCATCGCGTGACGTCCAAGGAAAATGATGAGTTTAGGTGAGATTAATTTGATTTCCGCGAGAAGCCATTCTCGACAAGAGGCTTTTTCTTCGGGCAGGGGATCACGATTGTTCGGTGGGCGGTATTTCACGATATTTGTGATGTAAACATCTTCTCTATTTAATTTTATGGCGGACAACATTTCTGCTAAGAATTTTCCCGCCGATCCAACAAAAGGCTTGCCTTGCATGTCTTCGGATTTTCCTGGAGCTTCACCAATGAAAACAATTTGCGCATTTGCATCACCATCTCCCGGCACCGCCTGCGTCGCTGTTTTCTTCAGTTCACATTCGCATTCCTCCATCCACTTTTTATTTAAATTTTCGAGTTTTTGGCTTTTGTCCATGGGTTTAAAATTGTGACTCTACCGGGAGTCGAACCCGAATTTAGTGCTTGAAAAGCACTCGTCCTAACCGTTAGACGATAGGGCCGATATTCTTTATCTTATATTATTTTGAGAAAAATCGCAAAAAATTTATCTTGCGTTATACCCAAGTTTATCTCTTGATTTTCTTATTTATTTGATGTATGCTACGGGGCTACGATAGAAATGTTCTAGTCAGCGTTTCTATCGGTGAAATTATCACTTAATTGATCAAAACTATGGA
>JBBUBO010000040.1:0-1993 GCA_038058205.1 Patescibacteria group bacterium | reverse complement strand
ATTCATGGGAGATGTCACAGGAAATCTTTCTTCAAAACGCGCGCTCATCGAAGGTATGGAAGACCGCGGAATGAATAAAGTCATCAAAGCTCTCGTGCCTCTTTCTGAAATGTTTGGTTACATGACTGGCTTACGTTCAATGACTGAAGGCCGTGCATCATTCACTATGGAATTCTTTCGCTACGACATTGTGCCAAATAACGTAGCCGAAACTATCATCGCTGCGAGAAAATAAGATTTCTTGCTTGATTATTTGTTTGTGTTATTATATATAAATGAATACTTTTAGTGTAAAAATTCCAAAAAGTTTGGCTCAAATGGGAGATTTAATGCTTGTTTCTCGCAAAGAATACGAGTCTTTTTTGGAGTTTAAGAAAGTAAAAGAATATACTCCGACTCTTGCAGACAAAAGAGCCTTAAGAAAGGCAGAACTTAATTTTAAAAAAGGAAAGTCATTGTCTTATGATGAATTTGCTACAAAGTTGGGATTTAAAAATTGATCCCAGTGTTTTAAAAACATTTTCAAAAATTCCCAAGAAATATGCCCTGACATTGCGAGGAAATAAATTCTTGACTTTTTGGAGTTTTTTAAGCATTCTAAACTTGAATGATCTTTTTGGTAGTTAAATCCTTTACAAAGGAAGGTGTGTATGAAACTAAGCGTGAAAACGAAGCGCATCCTTCTTTCCCTGATCACTTTTGCAGTGGTCGTGATTTTTGGGATGGAGGTGGTGGTTGTGCTGAAGTTCGACTGGGCACAGCCATTGATTTGGGTGGCACTACTAGCGGGGGCAATTCTTTGGATTTCCTCTGTGGTGGTTGCTTGGGGGTGGACGTTGGTGATGCTTGTCGCAGATAAGCATGCCCCAGTGCTTGGGGTCACCCTATGCTCATTTGTGGCAGGCGTTTCTATCGTGACGGTGGACGACCCGGATTTTCTCAACGGGTTCGCCCATTATGCAAATGCAGTGTTGTGGTTTTTTCTCTTCGTCGTGGCGATGCTTACTTTTCCAGATGGATGGAAATGGTGCAAGAATCCGACGATTGAGGAGGAGTCGTCGTGAGGTGTAGATCAACGGGGCAGGTTGGGTTTCCCAACCTGCCCTTTCTCTTTTTTATTTTATGTTGCTATAATGAATTTATGAATGAAGCATTTACACCAGAATTTGGAAAAAATATAAATGAAAGAATATTAGTGCCATTTTTACCAGAACACGAAGTTTTAAGAAATAAATTGAAAGATTTAGAGGGTTCTCTTTCTGATAAAGACTTTTTACAAATCAATGAAGACATTTCTAATTTTTCTGAAAAGTTAGAAGGAAAATATCCAGACTGCAGAAGACGTCAAATATTCCATGCTTTGATAGGTAGTGGTATGGATTCAACTATAAATATTACAGAAGATTTCCCCGGAGAAGATTCTGTGGAAGAGTTTATAAAAAAGCTAATAATTAAATATAATAAAAAGCCAGAATAGGGGGTTTGACATTAGTTTTAAATTTGTTAGTATACAAACAACTGCACTTTTGCAGTTTTTCTATTTCCGCCTGAGGCGGATCAGCTTTGGCTGAGGTTTTGAATCTTGAGTTATTATCATTATAAGTTTTATCCCTTTATTGGGACAAATTAGTAGTTAAGCCCCAGCGACTGGTTCCTGTACGTTGAGTCTTAATTAGTAATAATAAAAATATGGCAGAAGAATTTAAAAGAGACAGACCACATATCAATGTGGGTACCATCGGTCACGTTGACCATGGTAAGACTACTTTAACAGCGGCGATTTTGCATGTGTTAAATTTGGCAGGAAAGACCGTGCGACTTCGAGGCGTTGATCAGATCGACAACGCTCCGGAAGAAAAAGCTCGTGGTATCACTATTAATATTTCTCACAATGAATACTCTACTGATGCTCGTCACTACGCGCATATTGATGCTCCAGGACACGCTGACTACATCAAGAACATGATCACTGGTGCCGCTCAAATGGACGGCG
>JBBUBO010000039.1:0-4473 GCA_038058205.1 Patescibacteria group bacterium | reverse complement strand
GTTCTGCGCTTGATTTAGTAGATCTCGTAATGGAATATCCAAAAAGTTCTTCTATTTCTCAGACCGATCTGTCGGCTGGGACAGAAAGATTTCGCGAATCTCTAGGTACGATACCCCCTGGCGCGGTACGTAATGAAAATCTAAAAGTAGTACTGTTTGGTGAGCAAGGTAGTGTGCGTCCTATAAAAATTTCACTTGAATATCGCGTAGAGGGCTCTAATGCTATTTTTGTAAAAGAAAAATTGTACGAAGTTAACATTAACTCTACCCCAATTAATTTAACAGTCGATGCTCCAGAGGTCATCAGCCCAAATCAAGATATTACGTTAAACGTAAAAACGACTCTTAATGCCACAAAGCCCGCTTCAAATATACTCGTCAAGTTTGACTATCCTGTAGGTTTTCAGTTTAGCTCGGCGACTCCAGTTCCGACTCTCGGCAACAATGTTTGGAGCTTGGGAGATTTGTCTCCCGGCGCTGAGCGTGATGTTTCTATTACCGGAAAAATGATTGACGTTTTTGATGGAGAAGAAAAAACTTTCCGTATCTCGAGCGGTTCGCAATCTGCTTCAGACAAGTCTATGATTGATGTGGTTTTCAGTTCCTTGGCGCATGTTGTTGCGATTAAAAAGCCATTTATTGAAGCGAGATTTTTTGTAAATGGAGTTTATCGGCGGGAATACGCAGTCGATTCAAAAGGTCAAATTCAGGGTCAAATAGAGTGGACTAACAATTTAGATACAAAAATAAATGATGTCACTATTGTTGCAAAAATTTCTGGAAATGCGGTCAATCGCAAGACGATAAATACGCAACAGGGTTTTTACGATTCGGCAAAAGATACAATTATTTGGGATAAAAATTCCGTGGGGGTATTTAACGAAGTTAATCCGGGCGACTCTGGTTCGGTCGGCTTTACCGTTTCTCCACTCTCACTTTTTTCAGCCGGTGGAGGAATGCTTTCTGACCCTTCTATTAAAGTAGAAGTTTCCATTTCTGGCAAACAACTATCTACCGGCTATGAGACGCAAAACTTAGACAATTCTGTTTCTTCTATTATTCGGATTATTTCCGATATTGGATTTAATGCGAAAGCTCTCTATTATTCTGGACCTTTTGCGAATACGGGCACTATTCCTCCGAAGATAGAGAATGAGACGACTTATACGATCACTTGGTCTGTCTCTAATACTGCCAACAATATTTCCAAAGCAGTAGTACGTTCTTCCTTGTCATCTTGGGTGCGTTTTGTTGGTCCCATTTCGCCCTCTGATGAAGATTTGAACTACAATCCATCCACTAAAGAGATAGTCTGGAATGTGGGAAATATAGGAAAAGGCGCTGGTATCACCGTGGCCGACCATAGTGTTTCTTTTCAAGTTGTACTTTCTCCTTCACTTTCCCAAGTCGGAACGAGTCCGGTTCTTACTAGAGATGCTGTTTTGACTGGGCATGATAATTTTGCTAATGTGGACGTGAGAGCAAGTAAAACATCGCTTAATACAAATCTTACTAATGATCCTTTGTTTCCTCCGGCTGGGGGCACAGTGGTAGAGTAAGTTATAAAGTTCCTAAAGTAGAAAAATGAAAAAAGAAAAAAAAGAGAATGATTTAATGGAAAAAATAGTGTCATTGTGCAAACGCCGAGGCTTTGTTTTTCAAGGTTCGGAAATTTACGGGGGATTGGGTGGAACTTTTGATTGGGGGCATTATGGTGTGGCATTAAAAAATAATATTAAACAATCTTGGTGGAAAAAATTTGTTGATGGAAGGCGAGATATATACGGCGTAGATGCAGCGATATTGATGCGACAAGAAGTCTGGCAGGCGTCTGGGCATACGGCTGGTTTTGTGGATCCGATGGTGGAGTGTGAAAAATGTCACAAAAGATTTCGCGCGGATCAATTAGAGGATGTAACAAAATGTGCTGAATGTGGTGGAAAATTAGGCGAAGTAAAATCTTTCAATATGATGTTTATGACGAAAGTCGGCGCATCGGAAGATTCTTCGGCTATTTCGTATTTACGACCCGAAACAGCGCAAGGAATGTTTGTTAATTTTAAAAATACCGTCGATGCTTTTCATCCAAAGCTTCCTTTTGGTATGGCGCAGATTGGTAAAGCATTTAGAAATGAAATAACCCCACGAGATTTTCTTTTCCGCCAGAGAGAGTTTGAACAAATGGAAATAGAATATTTTGTCCGCTCCGCAGATTGGGAGAAATATTTTATATATTGGAAAGGTGAAATGGCGGAATGGATGGAAGAAGTGGGCTTAGATATGAAAAAAGTTCATGAACTTGAAATAGAAAAAGAAGATCGGGCGCATTATTCCAGCCGAACGGTTGATTTTGAATTTGATTATCCTTTCGGACGTAAAGAACTTTTTGGTTTGGCGTATCGGACGGATTTTGATTTAAAAAATCATAAGCTTGAATACATAGACGAAGAAGAAAAAGAAAAAATAATTCCGCATGTTATTGAACCGACTTTTGGATTGGATCGCGCAGTGCTTGCCTTGCTTTTGTCTGCTTATCATGAAGACCCCGAAGGAAAGCAAGAAGCTTCCGACGGGGCAGGTGAAAAAAATGGAAGAGTTTATCTTAAGTTTAATCCTAGTATTGCGCCAGTCATTTGTGCTGTTTCTCCACTTTTGAAAAATAAACCAGATTTGGTGGACTATGCAAATATAAAAGTTTATGGACCACTCAAAGAAGAATTCGGTCGAGTGGCTTGGGATGACAATGGAAATATTGGTAAACGTTATCGCCGACAAGATGAAATAGGCACACCGTTTTGTATTGTAGTAGATTTTGATACTTTGACGGATGACACAGTGACCGTGCGAGATAGAGATACAGGAGAACAGGAGAGAGTAAAGGTTGAAGATTTAAAAAATTATATTAAAGAGAGAATAAATAAATAAATTTATTCTTAAGTTTTTATTGTACTAAATTACGCTATAGCGTATATTTGTACAATTTTGTATAATATTAAATATGGGAAAATTAGAGAAAGATTTAAAGATAAGAGTAAGAAGAGAAAATATTCAAAAAGCTATTCTTTCTACAATAGCCACAGTTGGGGTTTTGAGTGTTGCAGTTTTTGCACCAAATGCTTTGCAAGTTTTAAAATCTTTTGGAATTAAGCCGAAAAATAAATGGCAGAAATATAATATTAATCATAGCATTAGGAGACTTAAAGATCATGGATTTATTTGTTTTGAAAAAACTCAAAGAGGGAATTTTGTTCGTCTTACTCAAAAAGGAGAAGATAGGTTAAGGAAATTTGAGCTTATGGGTTATAAACTTAAAAAACCTAAGAAGTGGGATAAAAAATGGCGAATGCTTATTTTTGATATAAAAGAAGAAAGAAAAGGAACAAGAGATAAAATACGTTTTACATTAAAAAGAATTGGTTTTTTGCGTCTTCAGGATAGTGTTTGGGTATATCCTTATGATTGTGAGGATTTGGTGACTTTAATGAAAGCTGACTTCAAGATTGGTAAAGATTTGTTGTATTTAATAGTGGATACTATTGAAGGGGACAGTAAAATAAAAAATTATTTTAAATTAATATAATTAGTTTAGGTAATATACAAATTGTATTAAATTACGCTATAGCGTGGTTGTGTACAATATTATTATTTGTGTTTGATTTTTCCTCCTTGTGGAGGAGGGGTGCCTTTAGGCGGGGTGGTGATTTGTTTGTTTTGTGTTATATTTTATTTATGCAAAAAGGAGTTGATTATATTGCTGTTGGGGTTTCCTATTATTGTTATGATGGAAAGGGAAAATATCTAATGAATAAACGAGGTATAAAATGTCGAGATGAACATGGTTGTTGGGATTTTGGTGGTGGAGGGATTGATTTAGGTGAAACAGTAGAAGAAGCAGTTCGACGAGAACTCAAAGAAGAATATTGTTTAGACAATCCAGAATATTCTTTTCTTGGCTTTAATGATAATTTTCGTGAACAAAATGGTAAGAAAGTTCAATGGATACAATTTCATTATTTAGTTTTAGCTGACCCAAAAAAAGTTAAGAATGGAGAGCCAGAAAAACATGATGAAATTGGTTGGTTCACCTTAGATAATTTACCAGAACCTCTTCATTCACAAACTCTAAAAGAATTAGAATTTTATAGAAGTAAATTACCACAATGAATTTTACAAAAAAGGTTTTGAAGAATGGACTACGGGTTATTACTGTTCCGATGAAAGATAATCCAACAGTCACAGTGCTTGTGCTCGTGGAAGCTGGTTCTAAATATGAAGAGAAAAAAGTGAATGGCATTTCACATTTCTTGGAGCATATGTGTTTCAAGGGCACAACTAAGAGGCCCAAGGCTGTCGATATATCTAGAGAGCTCGATGGCCTCGGTAGTCAATATAATGCTTTTACTTCGCAAGAATACACCGGATATTATGCGAAATCAGATGCTTGTCATTTCAAACAGATTTTCGATGTTGTTT
>JBBUBO010000038.1:0-7247 GCA_038058205.1 Patescibacteria group bacterium | reverse complement strand
CAAGCCATTCTAGAATTAATGGCGGGAAGGATAAAATGAAACAGAAATGGATCATCGTAGGAATCGGAATATTTCTGCTTGGAATAACGTTAGGAGTTTTTTACCTAACTCAATCTTCAGCGAAAGAAAACGAACAAGCACAGCAAGAAGTCTCGCCCCCGTCTGCTCAGAAAGATCAACCAGTAGAACAACCCATAGAAGCACTCATCTTTGTAACTGAGTGCTGGACACCTTGTAACGCTTACATAGGCTACAAATATAAAATTCGAGGGGAAGGCAGTCCTCTTCGAATCATATTCTGGAACATAGACAAACCTATCGACTACCCAGGAGAAGGAGATTTCAAAACTCCTAAAGATTTCCAACCGGGAGATACAAAGTTCACATCTCTCAACAAACTGCGCCCGCATGTGAGGGTACAGATATACAAGAAAATAAATGTCCTAGGAGGACAGTAGGCCACAATCGCGCTTGGCCAGCGCACAAAGGCGACTCTTGAAAGAGTCGCCTTTTTATTTTTTTATACTAAATTTTAAACATTGACTTTTTCATAATTTATGATATACTACAACAGAATTTCTACTTTGAAAAAATAATATAAAGCGCATAAGCGCAAACCCAAAAAAGCGTCCACGGACGCAGGAGATGAAACAGTGAAAAATGTCGATCGAACCATCGGAATGTTTTGCGCACTCTTGGCTTTTGTGAATCTCGCCATGGTGTTTGTAAATTTTTCATGGTCATGGCCTTGGCTGTTATTAGTCGCATGGACATTACTGATAAGTACATGGACCATTAACGGATGGAGCAATATCGAGGTCGGCCACAAAGGTCTCTTGTTATTTCTCGGCGAGAGATTGACATATGTATTTAGTGAGGGTCAACGTTTTGCACCATGGCCCTTTGAAATAAAGACCGTGGATTGCAGACTGAAAAGTCAGGAAATAGATCAGTTGACAGTTTTAACAAAGGACAACATCCCTGTATCTATTTCTGGCACTCTAGTCAGCCAGATTGAAGATCCTAACCTATACTTCAATGTTGATCCTCTAAGCATTGAAAAAGGTATAAATGATACTTGGGGTGAAATAATCAGAACTCAGGTAATCACCAAAGATCTTGAAGATGTACGAAAAATGTACATCGAAGTTGGAATGCAGACTCAAGCTGCTCTCGAAGATCAAGCCACCAAAATGTGGGGACTCAGAATCATACGGATACCCGTAACGATCAAACCTGTCAACACAGAAGTTACGTCTGATATGGAACTGAAGGCTCGCAAAAAAATGCAACGTGATGGACAGGAAATAGAACTACAGCACTTTGTGGATCAAGTGATCAAACTGATGGCAGACCCACCAATAGGTGCTGGGTTAACCAGAGAACAAGCAATCGAGCAGGTTCAGATATCTTTAGGAAAAGCATCTAAGAATATAGATGCTAAGAGCTTTTCAGTTGATCCTGCTACAACCCAAATGATTGCTAAGATAATAGAGAGGATAAAATGAAACAGAGATGGATCATCGCAGGAATCGGAATGCTTCTGTTTGGAGTAACGCTAGGAGTTTTTTACTTAGCTAAGTCTTCAGTAGAAGTGAAAAAAATGGAAGAAGCACTAGCTGATTCCGTGAAGGTTGCTCAAGAACAAACCATCCAGACACAAACAACTCAGACAGAAGTACTGAAGTTGATGTATGAGGGGCTAACACCTTGTAGCGTAAACATCAACTACAGATCTAGAATCTTAAGAAGTGACCCCATTAAGATCAAATTTCAAAATGTATCTGATTGGATTAAATATCCAGCGAAAGGAGACGTGACAGCTCCAAAAGAAGCAACATCAGGAGAAACACAATTTATGTCTACAGACCCTACACATCCACATGTTCGAGTGCAGGTGTATAAAAAAATGATCATAGAAGAAAAATAGCAATAGGCCACAATCGCGTCTGGCCAACACAAACAAAAGAGCGGAACCTCATCAAGGTCCCGCTCTTTTTACTTTTTCTACTAAAACTTTATTACGGTAGGTTGTTCGGACTCGGCGGAATATAATCCGGCAAGTCCACCGTCCCCTCTTCTGGATTAATTTGAGATTTAGGTATGCCTAAAGTATTTAATAAAACACCCAAAATAAACCAAACCCCCATCATTATCGTCAAACCGATAACTCCCCACATCATATGACTTTTCCCTTCTGTTTTCTTCTCATCATTGTCTCCATTTTTAATAAATTCAAAGACGCCGTAGAGAAAGTACACCAATGCCAAAGCAAAGAGTAATATGATGAGTGGATTGATAATCATGCTGTTCACATTACCCAGAAAGTCATCAAGTCTGTCACTTGCAAAAGCTACTTTAGTAAAAGAAAATTCCATTTCTCTATTTTTTTATGATTACTGACATAGACCACTGCTAGGAGTCTGACCACCAGTACAAGCGGGAAGAGGCCGACTAAGATCAGGCACACCCGGCAGAGTAACTTGTACCCCTTGACTAACTCCGAAAGTGCTTTGCAAAATTCCCACAAGCCCCCAGACAGCTACGATGACAGCTAAACCAATAACGCCGTAGATAATCTTGTCTCTTCCCTTTGTTTTTGCATCTTCATCAGCAGCAATAACAAAAGAAATAACCCCCCATACGAAATAAACCACCGCCAAAGCAATCAAAACCGGTAAAACACCGGCAATTAGTTGACTAACCTTACATACCCACGACCCGAGTTGACCTGTAGCGCAAAGAGCGCTATTGGTCTGCGCAAATGCCACAACCGGCGTTAAACTTAAAACAAAACTCGACAATACCATTAAATTCTTTTTCATGACTAATTTTTAACGAACATAGTGAGTATAAAAATTTTACCCCAGAGAAATCCTCGCTTTGCGAGGAGGCTACTTTGTAGCCTATTTCACGGGGTTAGAAAATTAAATTCGCTACGCTCAAAAATTTTCTAATAATAATTCGCGACCTAACTTATAATAATTTTATCCGCCTTTGGCGGAAATTTACACAAAGAACCAGTGCGTCAATTATACCACAACCAAAACAAAAGCAACTATTATGGAGTCTTCACCTGTGGAATAACGTATTCAATGCCAAAAGTATTACCTACAATTTTCACCAACCCCCACACAGAAACCATCACCGAAAGAGCAATGATACCCCAGAGCATAAACTGTCGACCTTCTTCTTTTTTGGTCTGTTCATCGTTGTTAATGACGAATTTTATTACCCCCCAGACGAACAATACCAAAGCTAGAGCGAAAATAAGGGGAATAATCGCATTGCTAATGATGCAAGTGGCGTAAGAGATGAGGTCTTGAAATTTTAAATGTACAGCTAAATTACACATAATTCGTAATTTTTAATTAACAATTAATAATTTCTTATAAAGAAAGCACAGTATTGGCGATAAGTTGCGCGATAGCCCACGACCCTAAAAGTATCGCTGCGCCGATCAAGGTATAAGTCAAAGCATCTTTGGCTTTAGTTATCTCATCTGGTTTGCCTCGGGCCTCAACAAATAGAAAACCAGAGTATATGATGGCGAGGGCGATAATAGGCATACCTATCTTTAATACACCTTGTAAGAGAATTTTTATAAAATCATTTATATTGTCTACTTTTATTGGGTTGACAAGTTTAGTGGTACCAGAAATGTCAGCGGGAGGAGTATCAGAAAACTTAGTATCCGCATAAAGCATAAAAACCGGCACAACAAGCATATAAGCTATTAAAGAAAAAGAAAATAATTTTTTAATGAAACTCATCCCAGTAGTAAAATTTTAATTGATAATGTTTATTGTTATGTCTCGTAATCAAAAATTTACTACGGGACAAGTATACATATTATATCTTAAAACCCAATCCAAGACCACATATCAGGTTTGGCTAAAATAGATAGTAAAGTTTTAACTATGAGCCATGCTCCAGCGACCAAAACTATAGATACATTATATCTCGTAGCAGAATTTTTAGCAAAAACAGCTTAGATATACTAAAATAATAAAAATGAAGGGGGTATTTCGTCGAAACGAGATACCCCCCCCTTGTGTTGCGGAAGGACAATTCCGCGATGACTGTCCTCTCAGTCTTCGTCGAAATCACCTTCAGAAATCAAGTCGCCAAGCTCATACTCACTTGATGCCTTTACCGTTTTCGTTTCACCTGTCTCCGTATTCTCGATGAAATACTTGTACGTCTTCCCACCGAGTGCCGCATAGGCGCCACCAGACATAGCACCTAGCAACAGATCTGTCCCAAGCGCGTGCCGCTTTTCGACAACTTTCCAATCTGACATACGTATTTCTCCTTATTTTGTTGTGTACCATTATATTAAAAACCGACCCAGGCTCCGTTGTAACCTAAAATTGACAACACAGTTCTAACAATAAGCCAGGCAGCAGCGACAATAATAAGCCCCCACACAACATTCCAAAAAATTTCATTACCTTTTGTTCTTTTATTAGCAGACTCTCTGCCTGGAACTAGCATCAAGAAACCAGCATAAGCAAACATAATAGCGGAAATAGGAATAGCCAGATTAAAGAGGATAAAACTTATTACTCTATTTATCAAAGTGATAAAATCATTAAAACCACAATCATCAACCCCATTTTTATCTTTTGGGCAAGTTACTCCCAACCCCCCACTAATGGGTGGAGTAATTTCAGAATCAGAATCTGTGGCAGATTTTTTAGGAGTCCCTTCTTCTTGAGTACTTAATTTGGTCAATCTAGTAACGCATTTTTGCGTATTAATATCTCGAACTTCATTTACTTCGCAAGGTGTTATCGTCTCACATTTATTAGTTATGATGTTCTTAACTTGATTTGTGCCATCACATTCCACGACAGCCTCGCATTTATTGGTAATAATGTTACGTACTTCTTTTTCAGTACAAGGTGTCACAATGTCACATTTATTAGTAATAATATTAAAAACTTCTGATTTTTTAGGGTCGCAAGATGCCGAAGTCACACATGCATTTGTGATAATATCTCGGACTTCTCCCTTTTCGCACTTTACTGCGACTTCGCATTGATTTGTAACAATATTGCGAATATGCTCTTTGTCACAAGTTACTGGCATTTCACAACCATTAGTAATAATGTTACGAATTTGACCATCCAAAGAACAATCCACTATTATATTATAATAAAGACTTCCGACATAGATAGGTCCTGTCCTAAAACTCAAAACATTACCGTAAAATTTTTGCGTAGGATTGTCATTAAAATATCCAACAGCCCGAAAATAATAAGTCGAATCAACATGCAATTCTGGACTTGAATAAAAGATATTGGACTCGTCTACATTCGTATTGCGAATTATTTTTATTGTTTCTTGCCTGTCTTTTACCACATCCAGATTTGAATCATTTCTTTTGTATTCAAAATAAGTCGTCAGAGGCTTTTTTTGAGTATTGCCGAAATAACTGCCTTGTAATATAAAAACATCCATGCTTAAAACTGAAAAGCGGTTAGTGTTAACAACGACTTGATCCACTGCTAAAACTTTATTATTGAAAACAAAAGGCAGTGAGAAAAAACTAGTGAGTACAATGATGGTAATTATGAAAAATTTTTCTATTCTTCTCATTATTTTATAAATTTATAATCTTTTACTAATTTACTATCTTTGTAATAAAAGATTCAATTTATTATCAGCGTCAGAAACTGCGCCTTCGACATTTAAAGTATTGGAAAGAACTGAATCAACCATCCTTCGAAAGATGTCATTTGTATTTCTAGGTGATGGATCTAGCCAACTTTTGGCATAAAATGCAGAACTATAAAAAACTGGAGAAAAGCTATTTGGTGGTGGAGTAGCGAGCAAATCTCTACGCGCTGGCGCCACACCCTCCAAAGCGGCAAATTTTGAAGCAAAATCCCCTGTCGCCAAAAGTCCCGCCGCGATAAATGCAGTATTAAAATTTCTAGAAGAAGCTAGGATGGCTATGCCTGTCGTATGAGACACAGTCAATTTAAAATTTGAATTTCGAACTTGTGGAAAAGATGCGACAGCAAAATTTTGATTTGGATTTCGACTGACTAGAGAAGCGAGTTCGCTCGCAAAACCAAAATAAAACGCTAAATCTTCTCTAGAAAAGGCATTGCTGGAATTCGGGAAAGATCTGTTCCAAGAATAGATGCTATTGTTCGGGTCAGCAAAGTCGGTATAAAACTTCAAAAAAGAACTGACATTGTGCTGGCGATTGGAACTCGACAAATTGGAAATAAAGGTTCCATTTTGTTCACTGACGATAGGGTTTCCCGTCTGCATAAATAAAGCGGAAAGTATATCCTTCGCATGAGTCACATTTGCAAAATGCCCCAAAGCAACTGTGCTTTTTGTTATTTTATTTGCATCATCTTTCTTGGTTAGAATTGGAACGAGCTTTACCAGATCATCCCAAAATGCCGGAGGATAAATAACAGAATTCGCATCTAAAATACTTCGATTATAATACATCACTAGTGGATCGACAGTAATGGGAAAAGCTAATACTCCTCTTCCTGTTAGGAATACCTCCCCAGCGCCGGAAAAATTGCTCTTGAAAGTAGCGAGCGAATAGCTAGTATAAGGAATAGCGAAAAGTCTATTAGCGTAACGAAAGGCCAAATTATCCGGCAATAAAATCAAATCTGGGCCCACCCCACTCGCAAGCGCCTCTAGTAAATCTTGGTCAAGAGTATCAGCGGATTTTTGTACATATTTCAAAACAAAAGTCGGGTTAGTAACATTAAATTCTTCAATCAGTGGAGCCACTCTTGATGAGTTTGTTGTTCCCCATAAAACGACAGTGCCTTGACCTTGCGATGTATTACTATCACCGAGCGGTATTGTTCCGGAGAAAACCAAGAGACCCAAAATAGCCAGAACAACGAATACGACTATGGTTATGAGTTGAAAATTTTTCATGATTGATTTTTAACGAATGAAATGAGTATTAAAATCATCACCCTGTTAAATGTCCTTCGGACAATTTTTACTTCGTAAAAATTATTTAACAGGGTTAGGAAAACCATATTCGCTTCACTCATTGGTTTTCACTAATATCATACCACAATGATGCGATCCAGCATCAATTTCTCTGTCTAAAATGAAACCTTTTTCTTCAAACATTCCACGCATGCGATCTTTAGGCAATGCCCCTTTGGGTGATATTCCGCCTTTTTCTGCGGACCAGTCAATGAGCAACACTCGGCCCCCAGATTTTAAAATCCTTTTTATTTCCATAA
>JBBUBO010000037.1:0-5423 GCA_038058205.1 Patescibacteria group bacterium | reverse complement strand
ACTACCAACACTACGGTTATTCCTGCTACAGCTGCTGCCGACTATACCATCACTCCAACCGGTGGTGTCTGCGCTGCTAGTTCTGGAGGAGGAGGTGGTGGTGGAAGCGTAGCCGCCGCGCCGGTTGCTACTTATGTAGCCCCTCCAGCTCTGATAGTTCCGGAGTTGGGCTGTGCGGCTGGAGCAAAGTTCAGCATAACAAGCGGCAAGGCCTGCGCTGTGGCGACAGTTACGCCTGCTGTTCCGGCCACTCCGGCAGTCCCCGGGGTAAGTCCGGCCGTTCCGGCTACTCCTGCGGTAGTCTACAACCTGGGTACTACCACTCTCAAAAATGGTAGCAAAGGCGAAGCAGTCAAGGAATTGCAAAGATTCCTAAACGACAAGTTGAACCTAGGCTTGTCATTGGATGGTGTACTTGGTCCGAAGACAATCACTGTCATCAAACAATGGCAGAAGGACAACGGACTAGTCGCTGATGGTCTCATTGGAGCGAAAACAAAAGCGATGATGAATTCTGGTGTGGCGCCTGCCGTTCCGGCACCATCTTCTACATCAGCTACAGGCTCTTACAACTTAGGCTCTACTACTCTTAAAAATGGTAGTCGTGGCGAAGCCGTCAAGGAATTACAAAGATTCTTGAATGACAAATTGAACCTAGGCTTGGCGCTAGATGGCGCACTTGGTCCGAAGACGATTGCTGTTATCAAACAATGGCAATCTGACAATGGTCTAGTGCCTGACGGTCTGATTGGCGCAAAGACTAAGGCGATGATGAACGGGCAGTAGAGAAATAGATTATAAATTCAATCCCACCCTTACCCTCCCCTTATCAGGGGAGGAAGTTCTGGGTTGTCCCCCTGATAAGGGGGAATAGGGGGTTGTATTCTAAAAATTAAATACTTATCAACACAAGTTTGCCCTTTACTATAATTTTTAGTATCATATAAATATGTCTCTGCACCGGAAAAAGTACCAAAATGCAGTCCTGTACTTATGCCGGAAACTAAAAGGTGAAGTACGTGGAAAGAAAAAACTAGCGAAATTGCTCTATTTCGCAGATTTTGACTTGTATGAAAAAATTCAGAAATCAATAACTGGTGATGTATATAATGCATTTCCTATGGGACCAGTACCTTCTGCGCTAGAAGGAATAACTCAAGAGATGGCTAAAAACAAAATTCTTGAAATAGAACAAGTTGAGGAACGTGAAGGATATAATCCCACAGAAGTTTATAAATGTCTTACCGATCCTGATCTGTCTGTTTTTTCAGATGAAGAGAAAAAAATGCTTGATAGAATTGTGGTTAAATACGGTAATTTAAATGGAAAACAATTAGAAGAACTATCTCACGCAGAAGCACCTTATGTTGGTACAGAATTACGAAAAGAAATACCGTATGAGTTAGCTTTCTATCGTGGTACTGACTTCAGTGATTTATGATCGAGTTTTTCTATCATGACGGCATTCAGAAAGAAATCGTCGCCCTAGAGCGGCGATTTCGTACTATACGCGATGAAGAAATGAATAAGATTGCTATTTCCAGAGTGTCTGATTTTTTCTAGCCTATACAACAAAAAATCCCTCCTGATTTTTCTCGGGGGATTTTTTGTTGTGAGCCTGCCCCGTACCGAGCTTTGCTCTGGTTCGGGGTTATCCACAGTTTTAGTATGGCGTAATAAATTAGAGTGGTATAATAATAAATATTATTATAAAAATAGTGAGCATAGCGAAATAGTTTTCTAACCCTGTTAAATAATTTTTGCTTTGCAAAAATTGTCCAAGGGACATTTAACAGGGTAATGATTTTTATGTTCACTATGTTCATTAAAAATCAATTATATATGGAAAATATTAACAACAAAAAAAATAAGTGGATAGGAGCTATTGTTGTAGTGATAATAATAGTTCTGGGTTTTTGGTATTCGAGTAGTAGATATGATGCGGGATACGAAGCGGCCATCGCTGACATAAAAGCCCAGCAAGCAGAAGCTGGAGATAAGGCAGCCAAAGCGGCAACAGATGAAGCTAATCCTTTTAAAGTAGAAAATCCATTACAGGGAGTTGAAGCCAATCCATTTGAAAAAGCCAAGAAAACTCTAAACCCGTTTGATTAATCCCGTTAGAAGTCACGGGAATCTATAAGTAAGAAATAATTTATTTAACATTAATTTATGTATAAAACACAATATAAAATATATGATTCCCTACTTCTAAACGGGATGAAATTAACTAAAAAAATAAGTCTGTCAGGGATGATGGTAGGACTGATATTGCCGTTAATGTTTATGTTTAGTACTGCTTTAGCGCAAGCTGAAACAACTACTGCCTCCTCTGACATTCCCAAAGAACTCGCATTGTTGGCGCAAGATTTAGGCTGTCAAACTAGCGCCGAGTGTGCAAAAAAATTTGACGCCAACCTAGAGCAAGGCATCACTTTGGCTCAAAAATATGATATTTATACTCCGGAACAAGAAAAAATAGCTACTACTTTCAAGACAGAAGTTTTAGAAAGATTGCGTACAGTTAGTCAAGACAATTTTGAGCAGGAAATCTTGGTCCTGGCCAATAAAATTTTAAAAGAAAAGCCGGCTTTGGCTAAAACTATGAGCCTCACTCGGCAAACAGTAAACGCCGCTGAAACGATTATCAATACGGTCAAAGAGGCTGGCGTGGATATCAGAACTTGTCAAAAGTCTCCGGAAGATTTATCGCGTGAACAGCTAATTGCCTGCGTTAGAGCTGGCAATAATCTCTCCAATAAGGGAACATTAGTTCAAGAGTACATTCCAAAAGAAAATACCAAAGCCGGAGAAGTAGAGCAGATGCTGGCTCTGGAAACTTCCTTGCTGGCTGGAGAATATTCAGGACTGGGCAAGGTGGGCGTTGAAGAGGCCGGGCAAATTTGTCTAAAACCCGGTTCGGAATCTATCGCCGATTGTGACCAGATTGCCAAAAAATTCTTCGGCAACGAAGGTGTGAAGCAGTTGCAGGAAGCAAGGAAGCAGACAACTCGCATTAAAGAATACTATACCGAAAGTATAGAAAGAATGGAATTAGTAACGCCAGATGGACAAAAATTGATTGGCAAAGGCGCTATTAAAAACGCCTGCAACATGGCTTTTGAAGATAGCAATCTTGGTTTAGCTCGCGCCTGTGGGAATTTTGCTGTCAAGAACGGTTACGCCACCCAAGGAGAAATTGAAGACGGGTTAAAGATTATGGAAACTTTCTCCCAAAAATCGGAAGGAGTTAATTTTGACGATTGTCGTTTTAATCCGGAATCTTGTAAAGAATTCTTGCCGGATGAATTTCGCTCGCAATTTGATTCGCAATTTGAAATTTTCAGAATAATGTCCGAATCTATCGGTTTTGACCCTGCGCGTTGTGAAAATTCTTCTGATTCTGATATCGGCAAGCGATGTTTAGAAGGAGCAAAAAAGGCATTAAGCCAAGTTGAAGCAATTGCCCAAAAATCTCCCCAAGCGCGGAGAATCGTGGATGAAATCAGGGGTCACATCACTGAAGGAGAACGAATGACAAAGAGGTTGGATGAATTTCATGAAGATTCAGAATTGAAAGGAGGAAATGCTGGGCCTGGAGAATGCCGTGGGTCGGAAGAATGTTTTAATTATTGCAGTCAAGCGGGGAATTCAGCCGAATGCATATCTTTCGGCGCTAAAAGCCAGATTTTTGACCAAAATACGGTTGTTCAGAAATTTAATATGGTCAACGAACAGCTCAATCAACCTCAGGGATTTGATTACAGGCCCTTCCCGAACATGCCGGATTCTTCGGGTCAATTTAGACAACAGACAAATTTCAATCAATTCCAACCAAATCAGATAGATCCAGGATTTAACCGATACCCTTATCCACAACAGCCAGCCGGTCCGAGTCCGGAATGTTTCGCAGCCATCAGTAGCGGTGATTTTGCCAAAGCAAAAGTTGCCTGTTCTTCCACAACGGAAAATTATTCTAAACCGATAGTCGAGTCATTCCCTGTTTGTCCATCATATACTATGCCGTCGCCCTGTCCAGAAGGCCAAATGCGACAAATGGCCTCTGATGCTCGAGGATGTTCAGCTTTTGGTGCTTGTACGGTGATAGAAAATTACAGACCGATTGACGCTCCTAAACCTTGTGCTTCTGGTCAATATTGGAACGGCACAGCTTGCGTTGCAAATCCTATTACTTCTCCAGGCGATATGTCCACGGCTTGTGCTCAAGCTGGCGGAACTTGGAATACTTCAAGCAATTACTGCCAAATGCCGACAAATACTACACCTTGTCCTTCCGGACAATGGTGGGATCCGGCTACGCAAAGCTGTAAATCTTCTCCAATTCCAACTGTCGATTCATGCGATTACTCCACTCAATATTGGAAAGCTTCAACCAGCCAATGTCAGCCTCGAACAAATTGTTACGACACAGCTAATTCTGAATATAGTTCTCAAGAATGTCAGGGTGTGCGTGGTTCAACTACGCCTGTCGGTTCCGGCTGTGGAAGTTTAACTACTCAAGCTACTTGTCAAGCAAGTTCTGGCTGTGGTTGGGCCAACGGCGCTTGCGGGGGGAATATGACAACCTCTAATACCTGTCCTTCTGGGCAGTATTGGTACTATCCACCAAGTGGTGGCGCGGGATATTGCAAGACCACAAGTGTTACAGATTGTCCGTCCGGACAATACTGGAACGGTTCGGCTTGTGTTGCAAATTTCACTACTAGTGGCAGTTGTCCAACAGGATATCATTCTCACAGCGAGAGTGGCGGGTTCTGTATAAATGACCAAGAGAATTACAGCGGAACTTGTTATAATTCTGCCGGCACATCAACGATTTCTTGTCCGCAGACCACATACACTAGTTCTTCTTGTCCGTCTGGTCAGTATTGGTATACTCCGCCAAGCGGTGGGGCAGGATATTGTATGACCTCAACGAGTAGCACAACTTGTCCTTCCGGACAATATTGGAACGGTTCAACATGTCAAAATAATACCACAACACCAAGTAGTTCTAGTTGTACTTCGAGTCAATACTGGAACGGCACAGCTTGTGTTGAAAATTCCACTACTTATACCGCAGATCCGTCAGCCGCTTGCGCTCAGGGTGGTGGCACGTGGGATTCTTCAACCAATTACTGTCGAATGTCAACTTCGGCTTCATCTTGCTCTTCCGGCCAGTATTGGAACGGCACAGCCTGTCAGAGTAATACTACAAGCAATACTACGACATCAGGTAGTTCCAGTTGTACTTCTGGACAGTACTGGGATGGCTCGGCTTGTGTAGCGAATCCAACTTCCACACCCACACCCACACCCACACCCACACCAGAACCAACTCCTACATCTGACCCAGCAACTATGTGCGCTCAAGGTGGTGGCACATGGACCGGTAGCGCTTGTCAAATGGCAATAAATACATC
>JBBUBO010000036.1:0-26680 GCA_038058205.1 Patescibacteria group bacterium | reverse complement strand
ACGTAATCTCGTAAAAATTCGTCCAATAGCTTAATTGCAAAATTAGCTTCCAAAGCTAAAGCATTAGTTTCTCCTTACTTCGGTAATGAGAACTTTGCTTTCGCTCGAGTTTCCGCTTTCGCGTAAGCTCGTGTCTCTCTCATAGACTTCCGATATATGAGTTGAGGCATAATATTATCGGGATAGAAAAAAGAATGTCCTGACTTTTTTTCAAAACAAAAGGGCTCGGTTAAAAAATATTTTGCACATTTCTTAATTTTTTAATTTAAACCAAAAATGTGCTATGTATGTAGACTTCTTTAGCAACAACCTTCTGCACCGGGGTTCGATTCCCCGCATCTCCACTCGACTCATTTTGTAAGAACAAAATTCGCTCGTGGCAAGCCACAACAAAAATAACTCTGAGGAAATCGGAAGGTATTTTGAGGCGAGTGCCCTGAGCGAACGTAGTGAGTCGAATGGGCATATGTGTTAAAATTTATTCATGTATTTCGTATATATGATTAAAAATTCATATGAGAATTTATATATAGGTATTACAAATAATACTGAACGCAGATTAAAAGAACATAACTCTAAACAAGGTGCGGTTTTTACAAAAAATCGTGATGAGTTTAAAATAGTTTTTCTTGAAACCCATCCTACCTTTAAAGAAGCTCGTTCCAGAGAAATTCAAATTAAAAAATGGCGTAGAAATAAAAAAGAAAAGTTAATAAGTTTGTACAATAAAAATATGTCCCCAAAATAAATATTTGTAAAAATATGTTATGCTTTTAATATGGAATATTTACTCATATTAGGTTTCTTTCTAGTAGCTGGATTGTTTACAAAATGGAAATTTAAGATCCAATTATATCAGTCATGGAAAGGAAGAATAGTTATTCCTTTAATATTTTTCTTAATAGGTTTTATATGGGATTATTTTGCAATTTCTCATGGGCATTGGACATATCTGGGGCCAGGAGTAATTGGAACTAAAATTGGGTTAATTCCGATAGAAGATTATCTCTTTTTCTTGATACTGCCTTTCTTTGGACTCACTTTTTACAAATTATTGGATAAAAAAATTCACTGATTATATATAAAACTTTATTTCACTTTAAAAAATGAAAATAGTAATTGCGAGTAGTATATTTATTCTCGGTGAGCATTACCTCCAGTGTGGTATTATCTCCTAATATAAACAGAAAAGCTTCACCATAATTTTTATATAAATAATCCTTTTCTGTTAAGTCATACTCTAGCCTTCTCCATTTAGCTCTTAAAGCACGATTTTTAATATTTCCCCTAATTCTGTATTTTGTATCTTTCTCAGACCAAGTCAAACTTATAAAACCGTCTGTGTTTTTAAAATTAAAATCAACTGAATCTTGGTTAGTTAATACTTTACTTGCTATATTACAGGACGCAGAAGTAAATAATGCTTCAGAAAAAGCTAGAACAAATTTTTTCTGCCTTCTGGCTCTTTTAACTAAATCATTTTCCTGCTCCTGCTCTTTTTCTTTCTTTTCTGCTAAATCAGAAAGTGCACTACCTACATTAGGATGAACATCGTCTTTTAACTTTGCCTCATTAATTACTTCTTGCGCTTCATCAAAAAAACCAGCATTCATATAACGATATGCGAGGTTTGCTGAAGCTAAAGTTTCACCTTTTTTAATTGACTTTTTATAATTTTCCACTGAAGCAATAGGCATATCAGCTTTTTCATATTGAACACCCAGGTTGTTGGTTGTACCTTGGTTGTCTTCAGTCAAAGAAGCAACTTGCTTGTAATGAAATAAAGCTAAATCATCAAATTTATCTTTAGCGTAAGAATACGCAGTTGAAAAAAGAAGATCAGTATTATTAGGTCTTAATTCTAGAGCTTTTTCCAGAGCAAAAGCTCGTAGTTCAAAATTATTTTCTTTCTCATAAAGACTCGCTAAATTTTCATACAATTTTGACGATATCTCAGATAATTTTACTATAGCAATATTTTTCTCAATAATATCAAACGCTGTTGGTTTCTGATTGTCTTTATATAAAACAGAACTAAGAGGTGAGATAACGGATTCCTTATCTTCATCTGTTGTGGCAAGACTGTAAGCTAAATTATAATTTTCTATAGATTTCTTAAAATCTTCCGAGTGGTTAAAACAGCTCCCTAGTGCACTATAAGCATAAAAAGAAAGACTGGGTTCTTTAACAAATTCTGAAATTTTTTTTATAGAATCAATGTTCCCTAACATGGTATAACTCAAACGCCAAAAATCAATTTCATTTTCTTTTACAAGTTTTATATCATGAGTTAAAATTTTTATTTTTTCTAAGGCTAAAACTGCTTTTTCTTGGGACTTTTCAAAAACAAGCGCAATAAACATTTTACGTTGCCAATCATCTAAAGTAACTGGAGTGATATCTTCAGTTTTTTCTATTTCTTTATCCTTTTCTTCTTTCGAAATAGGTTCAGAAATGGCTTGTTCATCATCCTTTTGTTCCTTTTCCAAAACCATACTTCCTTCAACCACCAACCCCTTATTTCCACCCACACTAATTTTAGTTGCCTTGTTAGTAATAAAACCCGTTATTACTTTTCTAAATAAAATTAAAATAAAAAGAACCAATAATAAAAGACTTAATGCTGTTAACACAGTGGGAGAAGTAAAAATCTGAACTACATCAGACTGCTTAGCTTCTATCAACTGTTGTGGTATTGTGGGTTGTTGAATTATTTCTGGTTTGAGCATAAAATTATTACTTTGTATTTTATAAAAATGTCAGGCCAATTATACCCTAAAAGAAAATATTTACATATTATCACAGATTCTCTTTGAGTTGACCCGCACACTTACTAGCAAGATATTGAATACAATGCGCCAGAGGCGCGTCTTGCAAGTAAGTGTTCGGGTTGACTTTAAGCCTTAATTGGGCTAATATACCTAAGTAGCAAACTACTTACATACATTGCGTGAAAGAATAAACAACCAAATACGGGCGACAGAACTTCGAGTTTTGGACAGCAAAAACAAGAATCTCGGTGTTTTGAGTGTTAGGGACGCGCTAGAATTAGCTCAAAATCAAGGCTTGGACCTGATTGAAGTGGGTCCAAATGCAAACCCTCCATTGGCGAAAATAATGGACTTTGGCAAGTATAAATATGAAGTAAATAAAAAATTAAAGAAGTCCAAAGCGGGCGCCAAACCGACAGAAACAAAAGGAATCCAGATAAAAATAGGCACTGGAGACCATGACTTAGAGCTAAAAGCTAAAACTGCTTCAAAATGGCTCAAAGAAGGACATAGAATCAGGGTAGAACTTTTTCTTTCTGGCCGCGCTAAATATATGGATGAGAAATTCCTACGAGAACGCTTAGATCGAATCTTACATTTAATCACAGAAGAATATAAAGTAGCCGATAGCTATAAAAGAGGTCCAAAAGGATTGTTTGTAACGATCGAAAGGAAGTAAATATATGAAAGGAATGAAGACAAATAAATCATATAGTAAAAGATTAAAGCTTACCAAAAACGGCAAGATTATTTCTCGTAAACCTGGTTTTAACCATTTCAATGCGAAGCAATCCCGCACGATGCAACTCGCAGGACGCAAAGGTCAGAATTTTGTAATAAAAAATAAACCAAAGAGTCACCTGCTACCGTTCAATTAAAAATTAACAATTACGAATTAGGAATTTAAATTCGTAATTCATAATTGACAATTCGTAATTAAATTATATGACAAGAGTTAAAAAAGGAGTACATGCATTAAAGAGACGAAGAAGTGTATTAAAACAAACAAAAGGTTTCCGACACGGCCGAAGTACAAAAGAACGCCAAGCAAAAGAAGCTATTCTTCATGCTGGCAATTACGCTTTCGCCCACCGCAAAGATAAAAAGTCTCATAATCGCAAACTTTGGAATATCAAAATAAACGCTGGCAGTCGTGAACTCGGTATGTCCTACTCCAAATTCATCGATGCTCTTAAAAAGAAAGATATAGTAATTGACCGCAAGATTCTCGCTGACCTAGCAGAAAACAACCCTAAAACATTTGCAAAGGTTTTCGAAGCAGTAAAGTAAAAAGTCAGGAAGATGTTTTTAAGTTTTTTTACTGAATACTCCCCGCCCCAAGCGAACCGGTTATTTTATATTCAGGAATTTTTTCTTTTTTAACTATCTCAATCAAGTCTTCTAAAAGTTTTTTAGGATCTTCACCCATAACTATTTTTGTATTTGGTCGATGACTTTTCTCAATAATTTCTTTCAATTGTCCACCCATCTCCCAAGGTCCTTCAAAAATACCAATAGGCTTGCCATCTTCAAAGGCAATAGTGAATTCATGAATAGTACCGATGCGTCCACAACCACAGATGACTGCGTCTGCAGCTCGAGTAAGAAGAATGTCTCGTCCAGAATAACCAAAACCGGTGTAGATAATCAAATCCATATAATCAAGCGGAAGCTTGTAAGCTTCCACGTGCTCTCGCTCAGAAGATGCAGGAGAAACACCAATAGAAATTCCCCCCATTTCCTTCACTCCCATCGCCGCCCAAAGAGGAAAACCAGTCGTGGCGCCTGTGATAAGCACGGCGCCCTGCCGAGCTATTTCACGTCCAAGCTCTTTTGCTTTATCTAAAGCATTTACACCACAATGCCCCGTCTCCGCTGCGCCCGATACACAGATTTTTATCTGATTGTGCCCGTGTTTATTTTTATTTACAATTGAATCCATGATGGAATTATATCACAACTTCCCCCCTCTCCTTAATAAGGAGAGGGTTGGGGTGAGGTGAATTAATTAAGAACCTCCCCTCATTCCCCTCCTTGTTAAGGAGGGGAGGAAATCTAGCACTCAAGTGTCACACTGCTTCCCTGCTCTGGCGCAGATGCGTCAATCCCTAAATTGTCTCGCAATTTTTGCACTAAAAACATCGCGGATTTTGGTTCACCCATCACGACAAAAACTTTTTTAATTGTATCTTGCGTATCTTCAACAAAATTCAAAAGTCCGTCAGAATCCTTATGCCCAGAATATCCCAAAATAGTGACGATGTGCGCCCGCACCACTACATCTTCGCCGGTAATTTTAACCGTCTTTAAACCTTCTTGGATTAATCGCCCCGGTGTGCCAACAGCCTGATATCCAGTCAAAAGCAAAGTGTTGTTGGCGTCCGGCAGATAATGCCTCTCATGATGCACAATACGTCCACCCGTCGACATTCCCGACCCCGCAATAACTATTTTAGGGTTTGGTACTTCACCGATCAATTTTGATTCTTCTGATTTTAAAGTACTATGCAAACCCGGAAAATCAAAAAGATATTTATCATGTGTCATTGCCTTTTGCGCATTCTCATTAAAATAATTCTTGTATTGCTTAAAAACATCCGTCAGACGAATTGCTAAAGGCGAATCAAAAAAAACAGGCATCACGGGTATGCGATTATTTTCCACCAAAGCATTAAGTTCAAACAAAAGCTCTTGTGAGCGCTCAAGGGAAAAAGTAGGGATGATAAGTGTCCCTTTTCTCTTATAATTATCTTCAATTGCCTCTTCTAGATATTTTCTGCGTTCGTCTCTGGACTCATGATTTCTGTCACCATAAACAGATTCCATTATCAGATAATCAACATCGCTTACTTTCTCCGTATCAGGAAGAATCGGTGAAGGACTATTCCCCAAGTCTCCGGTGAATAAAATAACTTTGCCGTTATAAATAAATCGTACCATTGCCGAACCCAAAATATGTCCAGCATTCAAAAATGATACCTCTAAATTAGGAGCAAGATTTATTTTCTGGTGATATTCAAAACCTTCCCAGAAAGAAAGAGCTGTTTTAATATTTTCTTCGGTATAAATTTTATCCAAATCCAGCTCTTTATTTTGTGCCAAGATGCCAGCCGTATCCTCGAGCATCGGCAAGGCCAACCCTTTGGTTGGATTTGTAGAATAAATTTTTCCATGAAATCCTTCATGGATAAGTTTCGGCACACGTCCCAAGTGGTCTACGTGCGCGTGAGTAATAAAAAGAATGTCTATTTCTTTTGAATTATATGGAAAAGGATCCCAGTTTATGTCATCAGCCAATTTAATACCTTGCGTGAGTCCGCAATCCACTAGAAATTTTTTGTCTTCTATTTCAACTAAAAAATTCGCTCCCGTGACCGAACCTGTCCCTCCACAAAATGTTATTTTAACCTTTTTTTCCATAAAGAACGGTTCTTAAGATTTTACCCAAGAACCGTTCTTTGATTATATCTTATCTCCTGTTTTAAGCATAATTCTCTTTCCAAAATACAAAATAGCGAAAAGACCACCGACTAAATCAAAGAAAAGATCAGAAACAGTATCCAAAATATTGAAAGGATTTTGCGCAATATAATTATAAAAGATAATTTCAAAAAGTTCCCAGCAAATTCCAATCAAAAGAACGCTTGAGAGAATTTTTAAAATAAAAGACAAATCTAAATAAGATTTTTGACCAAAGAGAAGCCAGATAGCGGTTAGTCCCACCCAAAGTCCGCCCGAAAAATGCATAATCATATCAAAATACCAAACAGCCGAATACCAATAAAACTTTTCGGCCAAATAATTCACTATAAGAATAGAAAATATCAGTAAAAATACCCGAATCAAAAGCTTTTTTCTGTTCATCTGTCTATTTTACCCTATTTACAAGAAAAAATCCGCCCAAGATGAATACAGCGCGGAGTTCTTCTTAGGACTATTTCTGATGTATTACCATAGCTCATAGCTAGGTGGGTACCAGACAAGTAAAGCCAAAGCTAAACCTGATCGAGATTCCCTAAAATTAGTGTTCTAGGTAATAATCGGAAATAACCCTACTAAAATTATATACTTTTAAAAAATTCTCGCAAGAATTTTTACAAAAAAACACGAATTAGAAATAAAAACAAGTTTGCAAAAAACTGAAATTATATATGTTATTACCCTAATTAAATTTTATTCACCAAAAATGAAATAGCCTTTGCCGCTCTTTTTAGTTTTATCTTTGTATAATCGACGTCAGCCTTCCTTAGCCCTTGGATATGAAGTTTATTTCTTTCCCGACGCATCCAATCTAAAGTTTTATACTGCCCTGAACTAATAATCTGATGATGCTTTAAAAAAAGATTATAACGTGCAAAAGTTGCTCCATCATCGTCTATTTTTAAACCAACTTTTTGTCTTCTATATAAATGAACATCTGAAGCAGTTCCAAGTACGGAAGACTTAATATTACATATTTCACTATATTTTTGTGTATCTTCAAAAATATGATCGGGTGGTGTGGTGTTCTTCCTGACTATCTCATATGCTAAACCTTCAACTATTGAACAAATAATTATTATAGCTGAACGATAGTATGAAGATTTATCCCTAGTGCTAAGTTTTGCCCCCTTAATATGTGCAGTTAAACACTTAACAGCATTCAATCTACGTATGATATTTTCCTAAATCATCGAGAAGGTTTAACTCGTAATCTTTTGGCAGCATAATCTACTATTTCACCCAATTCTCTAAAACCCTCTCTTTTAAAGTACCCACTAGTAGCGGACGCCTCTTTTAGAAGTTCCTTAGTTTCATTTTTAGTTTTTTCTTTTTTGGTAGCCATATCAATATCATACCACAACTTTTCTCCATATTTAGACTCTTTTCTTTGTATCCAACTTCTCGAACATACCGAGCACTTCATCTCATCAAAGTAATATTATATATGTATGCAATTCCCCAAAATTATTAAGTATTATTTTTTGTGTTCTGCGTAAACAAAATCTGCATCAATTTTTTGATATTCAAAAATTTCATCTTTAGAAAAGAATCTTCCAACCTCAATTTCCCCTGCTTCTACTGATTCCGAAGCATGAACAATGTTGGATTGAGTAGATAAAGAAAAATCTCCACGAATTGTACCAGCATTTGCTTCCCAAGCTCTCGTCGGACCGACAATAAGACGCACAGCAAAAACAGCATTAATTCCCTCTAAAGCCATAACAATCACAGGGCACAATTTCATAAAATTCTTCACTCCCGGATAAAAGGGTTTATCTTTAATATTTGCATAGTGTTCATCGAGCAAAGCATCTTCTATACTCACCATCTTTACGCCCACAATTTTAAGACCTTTCTTTTCAAAACGGCTAATACTCTCCCCCACCAAATTACGTTGTATGGCATCTGGCTTTACAATAATTAAAGTTTTTTCATGATTTGTCATATTTAATTATATTAGCAGAAAATATCTTTTTTGTAAAATTTAATTTTTAACCATTCCTTCAAAAGTTATAGAAGAATAATCATCTATGTTAATACCATATTTTTTATAAATACTTCCGGCGGAACCTATAATACCCTCTTGGGGTTCAAAACCAAGTTTTTTTGCAAATTCTTTTGCTTTCTCATGAGAACTAGACTCAATTTCAAGATAGGTCGGAATAAAAGGCCAAAAATCTATATCGAAAACTACATCTCCTTTGATATAACGTATTCTTTTATTTTTTTCTTCTACTTGTTTTACAAGTCCGATTGCTTTAATTAATTCGTAAGTTTTTTCATAATCATCAACTTTTACTTCTATTTCTTTCATTCCAATATTCTTCATACTTCCATCATCTAGTTTTTCTTTAATACTCTCTTTATAAGTAAGTGTTGACTCTTTTCCATCAGTCCGAAGACGAATCCATCCACCTCTTTTGTGCATATTACTATCAGGATAATGAAAAATCATTCGACTATAATCAAACTCGCCCACTTTCGTGGCGCCGATGTCTAAGAGTTTCTTTTCCAGCTCCGGCACATCAACTTCTAAAAATTTCATCTCAAATTCTTCCATAAAAATATCTTAACATAAAACCTCATCCCTCGCCTTCCCCTGAAAAGGGGAAGGGGCTGAATTCCCCCTCTCCTTTCCAGGAGAGGGTCAGGGTGAGGTTGGGTGAGGTGTATAATTACTTTATGCCTAGAATAGTAAACAATTTCCTAAGAAAAAACATAAGGAAAGAACTAAGAAAAAATCAAACCCCGCAAGAAATAATTCTTTGGTCCAGACTTCGCAACAACCAAACAAACCAAAAGTGGAAAAGACAAGTCAGCATTGGCCCATACATTGCTGATTTTTATTGTTCAAAAAAGCTTTTGATAATAGAGATAGATGGATCTCAGCATTTAGATAATAAAGAATATGATAAAGACAGAGAGAAATATTTTTTGAATCTTGGAATTCAGACCATAAGATTTTGGAACAATGAAATTAATACAAATATTGATTCTGTACTTAAAATAATTTTAGAAAAACTAGAATTACAACCTCATCCCAGCCTTCTCCTGAAAGGAGAAGGGGCTGATTCACCCTCGCCTTCCAGGAGAGGGTCAGGGTGAGGTTTTTTATTCCATCGTCTTGTACTTCCCCATAATTTCAGCTTCTACTTCAGCGCGGTCACGGCCGTATTTCACATAAGATAATTCTTTCAATGTGTCCACGATATCAGGGTTTCCTTTTTCTGGCGCCAATGTCTGGATGTTGAAAGGTTTGGTCGGTTGACCGTTCACAAGCATATTTACATAAGCATTATAATTATCAAGCTTGATAATATCTTGCGCCGTAAATATCGGTTTGAATTTTGGTTCTAGAAAAGTCGCATCCTCAGTACCGACACGAAAGACTGCCATAGAACCAACGTTGCCGAAAACTGCATTTTTAATATTTTCGCCGAGCTGAGTAATATACTGATGCGCGATGTTTAATGAGAGTCTGTATTTTCGAGCTTCGGACAAGATAGAAGCGATAGAGTCAGTCGTGACATTTTGAAATTCATCAATATATAGATAAAAGTCATTCATCGGTTTACCGAACATATCTACGCGAGAAAGCGCTGCCATTTGAATCTTGCCCACCAAAACAAGACCAATTAAATTTGCATTGATATCTCCGAGTCTACCTTTGGAAAGATTTACTAAAAGAATTTTCTTCTCATCCATAATTTTGCGAAAGTTAAAAACAGAATTTTGCTGAAGCACGACTGGACGCATTATGTCATTGCTGATGAAGTTATCAAATTTAGAAGAAATATACGGAACAAAGTTCGCGAGAGATTGGTCGCCGGTAGTCTGTTCAGCCGAAAGCCAAAATTGCTTGATGATTGGGTTTTGACAACGAGTAAGTTTCAAATTACGAAATTCTTTGTCAGCGAGAACCCGAGTAATCTCGAGCAAGGTCGAGCCAGAAGCAGGATCCTCCATCACTAAAAACGCGCTATTTCGGAAATATTGCTCAAACATTGCCCCACCGCCTATTTTCATATCAAAAAGTTTATTGAAAATTCCCATCATTTCATTCACCACAAAAGTTTTTTGTTCCGGATATTTAGGATCATATTCAAGCATATTGAGCCCCATTGGACGCGCCGTGTAAGCCGGATCGAAATAAATAACATAGTCAATGCGTTCACGTGGAATACGAGACAAAATGGTTTGGATATCAGTGCCATGTGGGTCAATATAACAACAACCGTCGCCATTTCTGATGTCCTGCGTGATCATATTGAGCATCACATTTGTCTTACCTGTACCCGTCTGACCGATAACATAAAAATGTCTCATTCTGTCTTCGCGCGCCAAATGTATTTCTGTATCTTTGCCACGATAACTATTTACTCCTAAAATAACGCCATCCACCCTCATCTCAATCGGAGCCGGAGCGATGCCGGCTTTTGCTTCTTTCAATTGTGGCTGACTGCCGATACCGACTGGGAAGTGAAATACTGAAGACAATTCTTTTAAGTTGAGAGGTAATATATTTTCATGCGAAAAACTACGGAAAGAAAAATCATGAAAAATTTGTCTCAATTCAGCGCCGGACGCTTCTTCAAAAACGAAAGAGTTGCTGGCAGTTTCCGAAAATTGATTAAAGGAAGATTCTATCTCTTTCAAAATATCTCGCGCGCGTTCTTTTGTTTCTGCCGAAGCGATTACACGAATGTTCGCTTTCATGATACTACTCTTCATTTTATTTACTATTTTCTCTGCCGCCCCTTCATCCACCGCACGCCTGCCTTTCATGGTTTGCTCCTTACTTAATCCTTCAGTTTTTTGTTTATGACCGAATAATAAATTCTTGGAAACTTTCATAAAGGCCCTGTTAAATTTATACAAATTATTATCTGCATGCTTCACCGACATTCCAGCTTTTACATCATCTAAAATAATATGAAAATCTTGTATAAACTTGTCTCCAGCAGGCGCCACGACGAGCTGAATGGCTGCGCCTTCACCCATGGTTTTTAATTTAGAAAATACATTTAAAATTGTGCTCATGGGGTCATGGTCTATGGTATCGTATGTTTTAATGGGAAGCACACCTCGCTCCGCGAGGATTGCATAAGCTCCGACGGAATCTCCCGAAGGATTGAAAACATTATAATCATCAGCCACCTCACGAATCTTCGCATTATGATAAAAAGCTAAAATTTGTTTTTCAAAAAGTGAAACGTGTTTATTTGGTATTCCAGCATATACTACTAATTCATCAGTTTGATTGCTGAGCGCCACTTCTAAAGTAAAATAATTTTCTTTCTCATTATTTTTACCTTCAGAAATAGAATTCATTCCAGCATAAAATTGCTCCATCGCGCCGATGAATTCTTTAAAGCCTTTTGATTTATCTGCCTGCTCTGCAGGAGGTGGTAAAGTTATCTCGAAAAGAGTCATATGCACAGACCGATAAAGAGGTGTGCCTTCTTTGGAATCAAGCTTGCTTGAATCTGATTTTAAATATTGCACCAAGATACGATGAAAATCATCATTAATATGCGGACTATTCATCTTTTCTGCCACATCGATAGCATTACGTACACCTTTCGTCACCACAATCCCCAAAAGTTCTTCCATCACAGCGTCGTGAGATTCAGGCTTCAACGCAAGCACAATCCCTTGCGTTTCTTTTTTACTTAAAATATTACTCTCATGTACCACTTGCTCTGTCGGTACGGTTTTATATTCTCCGATGACATCATGCGTTGCATTTTCTCTCGCATTTTCAGTATGTCCTAATTTAACAAGTTCTTCTTCGCGTTTTGCCACCTGGGCACGCAAATAATTTAACTCCTCTTCGGGAGTTTTAAATTTAGGTACTTCACTAAAAAATGAATTTTCCATGATTTAATTATATCAAATCTTCGTTAGAATTTCAGGTTCACCATCCGTAATCAAAATAGTGTGTTCAAAATGCGCGCTTTTTTTGCCGTCTGCTGTACGAAAAGTGTAGCCATCTTCATCTAAAGTCACTTTTTTTGTTCCATTGTTTAACATTGGTTCTATGGCTACTACCATCCCCGTCACCAATTTTTCTCCTTTTCCCTTTTTCCCAAAATTCGGAATGTATGGATCCTCATGAATCGCCCGTCCGACACCGTGTCCGGATAAAACTTCCACAATTCCATACTTATTTTCTTGCCGTGAACGCACAAATTGTTCTATCGCAAAACCAATATCCCCGACAGTATTCCCCACTCGTGCAACATCAACACCCACTTGAAGCGCTTGTTTCGTAACATCCATTAACACCTGACTACCCACATTTACAGCACCTACGGGCACAGTAATAGCCATATCAGTATAAAGACCCCCATGTTTTAATCCAATGTCCAATGCAACTATATCACCTTCTTTTAAAATTCTGTCTTTGCTCGGTATGCCATGAACAACTTCATCATTCACAGAAATACAAAGACTTGCCGGAAAAGCCACCTTTGCGCCAGCCGGACGATAATTTAAAAATGCAGGCTCATCACCCATCTCTTTTATCAACTTGAAAGCGTAATCATCTAATTCTTTAGTAGAAATACCAACAGCCACTTTGTCTTTAACTTTATAAAGCACCGTCGCCAAAGTTTTGCCACCTTCGCGCAAAATTTTTATTTCTTCTGGTGTTTTGATGATGATCATTAGATGATTTTAAAAAATTCTAGTCCCCTCAAATTCTTCCCCATTTAAACATTTTTCTAAATTAGAGATATTTTTACCATTCATTATATAAACTTCCATTTTTTCTTTTTCTGCTATTTGTGAAGCAATAGGGTCAAAAGGAGTACTAAGTCCTGGATTCCATTCTTTGGGAATCAGTGCGCGATATTCAGACCATGAAATTTGTTCTATTTTTTTCGCATCCGGATATTTATTTGGATCTTTGTCATAAGCATAATCTATATTTGATAGATTAATTATTCTTTTTGCTCCAACTGTTTTTGCTGCCCAAACTGCATCCACATCTGAGCTCCATCCTGGTTTGCAGGCAGAGCCGACAACGATTGGTTTTTCAAAAGTAAAATGTTCAGATAAATCAGCAATCACTGTCTCATGGGCATATTCTCCAAAAACTACTCTCAAAAGTTCTGCATTTAATTTTAAAGAAGCAATACCAATCCAGTCCAAATCCAAAGATGATGGTGTAGAAATTTCTTTAGCAACATTTTGATATCTACGACAAATTTTTCCCCCACCGGTAATGATCACAAACTTTTTACCTTTAGCAACATGCGAAAGAATTAAAGATTTAAAAATACTTAAAAAATCCGTATCTATACTGTCTGGGACGATAAGAGAACCTCCAAGCGAAATGATGATTGTTTCCATAAATTAGTTGCTAGAAGCTAGAGGCTAACTTGTTAATAATCTCTTTATGTACTTCTTCAACTGTTTGCTCGCCGTTTATTTCAATAAAATTATATCTGTCTTTATTTTTGAAAAAATTAATTGCTGGCGTGACGTCTTTTTCAAACCAATCAAGTCTATTTTGTATTTTCTCCGGCGTATCGTCTGCCCTTTTGCGCTCCATCATTCTAGTAAAAGACCATTCTTTGGAAACATTCATTAAAATGATATTTGGCTTTTCAATATTATAAAAATCAAAAGCTGAATCGATAGAAACTGATTCTTCATAACGACGACAAATACCATCAAAGATTAAATCTTCCGTGCCGGTATATTTTTTCACCAAATTTTCTGTCCAAATCCAAATCGGCAAGAATATCGGGATGAGTCTACCTGTTTTTAAAATATCTCCAATTAATTTACCAGCATAACTCTCAGAACTTGAAAGCTCCCGAAAAGTACTACCTGTTTCAATCAAAACAACTTCTTTATTTTGAGATTTTAAAAAGTCCAAGAGTAGTTTTACTTGAGTTCCTTTACCGCACCCAGAGCGTCCAAAAAAGATAAAAGCCTTTGAATTCATCCCGTTAAAAATAGGAAATCTCTAGATTTCCGTAGTTAATTTTAATAATAGCGACTAAATAATTGATTGTTATTACAATGTCTCCCGCAATATAAACAAACTGAGTAATTTCTAACGGGATTCATAGGCCAAGTTTACAATTTTTTCAGAGAAAAATCAAGAAATAAAAATTACCTAACTTTAACGGTCGTAATAATTAGGTAATTTATAATTCTTCTTTTAGTGTCAAAGGGCACCTTTGACACCCCCTTTGACACCCCCTTTGACACCCCCTTTGACACCCCCTTTGACACCCGTAAAAATTACAAAAGCCCAGTCGACGCGATGTCCGACTGGGCTTTCTTTTTGGGGCTTTCACCCCGATGCTACTTTTTTCCCTTCGCCATTGCCAGTTCCTTACGGAGTTGGAGTAGGACACTATCCTTTTCGGCAAGATTCTGCTTGAGAAGAAGAATGACTTTCTGTTTTTCCCCCAGCAATTCTTCTTGAAGCCCGAGGACTTCTTTTTTAATGTCGAACAACTGTTGTTGTGTTGTCGACAATTCCTCTAATAAGCGCCCTTGTTCTTCTAGGGCACTTATCCTCTCCTCGTTAACCCAATAAAGGGCACCCAGAAAAAAAACAAGGGATACGAGGGCTAGTATCGTACGTTTAGGCATAATCATTCTCCCTTGAGAATGGGCCTTTGGCCCAGATTGAGGTAAATAAACACGTAAAACCTATTATATTTTCAGCGACCATAAATCTGTATAAAGTATAGCATATCCTGACCTACTTGTCAAGCTCAAAAAGGGTACATTCAACATTGAATTGCAACACTCAAAAACCCTTTATTTTAAAGCTTTTTAATTTAGTATTCCCGCATTGATACTTGAGAATCTACTTTTTTCATAAAGTCTAAAACAACAGAAACAACGATGAGGACAGAAGTTCCACCAAGAGCAAGAGTCGTAATACCTGTGACATTTTGCATGATAATAGGCAAAACGGCGATAAACCCAAGAAAAACAGCTCCGAGTAAGGTAATGCGGGTTAGGACACTCGAAATGTACTGGGAAGTGGACGCTCCTGGACGAATACCCGGAATAAATGCGCCATTCTTTTGCAGATTTGTAGACAATGCTTCTGGATCAAAAGTAACTGCAGTGTAAAAATAAGTAAATAAGAAAACTAGAATAAAATATGAAACTGCATAAAGCACAGAAGTCTGATTAAATAAGAGAAAGAAACTAGAAATTTTAGCAACTATTACATTACTAAAGCGAGACAAGAAAGTGCCGATCATCTGAGGAAAAAGAAGAATGGAAAGAGCAAAAATTATCGGAATAACTCCAGCTTGATTCACTCGAAGAGGCAAATAAGTAGAACCACCCCCATACATTTTCATGCCTCGTACACGCTTGGCATAAGTCACAGGGATAGGACGTTCAGCCTCGGTGACGAGAACAATGCCAGCAATAACCAACGCACCGACGACCGCAAAAGCCAGATAAAGCGGAATTTGAGAAACATCAAAAGTAAACAACATTTCGCTAATTGCAGACGGAAGACCAGCAACAATGCCGGCGAAAATAATAAGCGACACACCATTGCCGATACCAAATTCAGACATCAGTTCGCCTATCCACATTAAAAGTATCGAGCCTGCTACAACGATAAATAAATTTGTAATGCGATCAAAAGCAGATAAGTTTACTAAAATATTTTGATTTTCAAGAATAGCCAAAAGCGCAAAGCCTTGAATAGCCGCCAATGGAACAGTCAGAAGTCTGCCATATTGGGTAAATTTCTTTCTGCCCATTTCGCCTTCCTCGCTATAAATCTTCTTTAAAGCAGGAACCATGATAGTCATCAGCTGTAAAATAATTGATGCTGTAATGTACGGACCGACACCAAGCATGATAATAGAAAGGTTAGAAAGTCCGCCACCAGAAAAAATATTCAAGATACCAAAGAATTGGTTGTTTGAGAGAAATCTATTTAGCTCTAAAGTATCAATACCCGGGATTGGGATAGCTGCGAGCAGTCTGAAAATAATTAAAGAGAAAAAGACAAACAAAACCTTTTTTCTGAGTGTTGTATCGGTCCAGACTAATTTTATTTTGTTGAAGAAATTTTGCATTTTACTTTATGAGTATATGTCTTCCTTTGATACCTAAACGCTTTCGAATTTCAGAAAATGATTCTAACTTTGTTTTCCCACCTCCAGCAAGCACTTTATCTTTTGAAAGTTTAAAAGGTTTTTTCACTGAACTAAATCTATACCCACGATTCTTTGGTAACTTCTTAATAATATCACGAAGTTCTGGGCGACGCTTGTTCCCCGCTCGAGCTGTCTGCCCCTTGCCTCCACGGCCAGAAGTCTTCGCATGTTTGCCACCACGACCGACGAGTCGATCTTTTTTATTCTTAAATTGTCTTTTTAGATTATGTATCTGCATCCCAGTAGTAAAATTTTTATTAATAATGTTTATCTTTATCTCCATCAAAAATTTACGAAGAGGTAAATTTATTTTTCGACTTGTGGAATAATAATTTCTTCTGGAGTAGCAACTACATTATCAGCTAAAGGTTTGGTGTATTTTGAAGATATGGTAGAAAATGCTAACATGACCGCTTTCGCATTATTTAATTTGTTTTTACTCTTGGACAAGATTTTGCCAGTTATGTCTTTCATGCCGGAAAGTTTGACGATGTCGCGAACGACTGAACCCGCAACGAGTCCACGGCCATAATTCGGCATGAGCACTATTTTCGCGCTAGAAAACTTGGCTGAAAGTTCATGTGGAATAGACATGGTTTTAGTTAATTTTAATTTAACCATATTCCTCTTTGCGTTGCGGACAGCTTTGTTTATCGCAAGCGCAGTATCCCCCGCCTTGCCCAGACCCAAGCCCACAGAGCCCTTTTTATCTCCCGCTATCAATGCGACACTGAAGGAAAATCGGCGTCCCCCCGCTACAACTCTTGTCACTCGGCGAATGTTCAAAATCTTTTGATCAAATTCTGGCTTTGGTCGCGCGAAAGAAGAACCTCTCCTGTTATTCTTTTTTTCATGTATTTTTTCTTTTTCCATATTTTTACTTTATGAACTTTATAACTAGAACTGCAGTCCTGCAGTTCGCGCTCCATCTGCTACTAATTTTATTCGGCCGGTATATTTAAATCCATTGCGATCAAAAACGACTTTATTTATTTTTGCTGTCTTGCAAGCCTCGCCAATCAACGCGCCGACTTCTTTTGCTCTTTCAGTTTTAGTACCTTTTTTCATTTTTACACCCGCCTTGCCTAGTCGAAGCAGGTCACTTGCTTGCACGATAGTCTTGCCAGTGTTGTCATTTATAACTTGCGCATAGATAAATTTATTAGAACGAAAAACTGTGAGTCTCGGACGTGTTTCTGTGCCGTGAATCTTCACTCTAATTTTTTTCTTTAAACGTATTCTTTTGTCTGTTTTCTTTATCATATTATTTAGACAGTTTTCTTGCCTTGTTTGCGTCTGATGACCTCGTTTTCATAACGCATACCTTTACCTTTATAAGGCTCTGGTTTTTTCAATGCGCGAACTGCTGCGGTAAAACTACCGACTAATTCTTTGTCAATACCGGTAATCGTAATAACATTCTTTTCAGCTGTAGCTGTAATGCCTTTTGGAATTTCCACCACAACTGGGTGAGAAAAACCTAAAGCAAAGTTAAATTTGTCGCCCTTCACTTCTGATTTAAAACCCACTCCTTCTAATATCAATTTCTTTTGATAAGGATTGATCACGCCGGCAATCATGTTTTTTATGTGTGAAGCATAAGTGCCCCAGAGAGATTTGGAAAATTTGTCGTTTCTTTTAATATTTAAATTAACTATTTTATCAGTTATGGCAATAGTGATATCATCTCTAAAATTTTTCGTGAGTGCCCCTTTTGGTCCGGTCACAGTCAAAGTAGAGCCATTTTGGCTGACTTTTACTCCGGCTGGTATTAATATTTCTTGTTTGCCTATTCTTGACATAAATTTTTATTATAAATAGTGAACTTGTGAACTACCAAACTCTAAATAATGCCTCCCCTCCGACCTGCTCAGTTTTTGCGGTTTTGCCTGATAAAATTCCTTTTGGAGTTGAAAGCACGAGCAACCCTGTCCCATTTCTGACGGAACGAATATCCCTGATTCCAAAATAAACACGTTTGGATTGTTTGGAAATTCTTTCTACTTCAGCGATCTTTGGCTTCTTGTCTACATAAAGTAATTCCACTTCCAAAACTTGCTGATCTTTTTTAACTTTCTTTGAAACATTGTTTACATAGCCTTCCTTTTTTAAGCATTCAGCAATTGCTTGTTTCATTTTAGAAAATGGAAAAATAACAGATTCTTTACCTGCTAGACTACCATTCTTCATAACTATTAACATGTTTGAAATTGAATCCATTTGATTTAATTACGAATTTTTAATTACGGATTACGAATTGATTATTAATTTGAAATTCTTAATTCGTAATTGATAATTGATTACCTACCAACTTGATTTACGAACACCCGGAAGCATTCCTTCATTTGCTAATTCTCTAAAACAAATACGACAAATACCGAAATCTCGCATAAAAGCATTACCTCGGCCACAACGAAAACATCGGTTCTTTTTCCGAGTGCTGAATTTTGGTTTCTTTTTACTTCGAGCTATGACTGATGTTTTTGCCATTTGAATTAGGTTAAAGGGACTAGCGATTAGCTTCTAGAAACTAGCAACTAATTCTTTAATAATATCTCACTTTTTTTCTTTAAAACCCCTCTTAGTCTCCCCTTGTCAGGGGAGAAAAGATTGAATCTAAAGGAGAAAAATGGATTGCTTAAAGTTTACCCGCCATAGGCGGGCAGGCATTCCCTTATTGAGAATACTAGCAAATAAAACCCCATAAGTCAATTACTTCTTTTTATTTTCTTCTTCTTTCTTAAAAGGAATACCTAAGAGTTCAAAGAATTCTAGTCCTTCTCTTTTGTTTTTAGCAGTAGAAACAAGAGTGATAGCTAGACCAAAAACATCGCGAATATCTTCATCAGCTGTTTCTGGGAAAATAGTGTGCTCTTTGACGCCGATAGTTAAGTTTCCGATGTTGTCTACTGCAGTGCGATTGATGCCTCGGAAATCTTTTGTACGAGGCAGAGCAACGTTGATAAGCTTCTCTAAGAAAGCATACATTCGAGCTCCACGCAAAGTCACCACGATACCAATCGGATCACCTTGGCGAATTTTAAAAGAAGCGATGGATTGCTTTGCGCCTTTCAATGCCCCTTTTTGTCCAGTTATTTTAGCCAAGCGCTCGATTATGGCATCATTCTTGTTTTTGTCTTTTTTGATAGCTGTACCTGTGCCAGTATTAATGACAACTTTTTTCATCTTTGGAGCAGCCATCAGGTTTTTATAATTGAAAAAACTTTTCATTTTTTCAAATACTTGTATTTCTTTTTCTTTTACCGTTAAATGTTTAGCCATAGATTTAAACTTCCTGATTACTCTTGCGCGCGATTCGAACCATTTTATCGCCGATTTTCTTTTTTCCCAAGCGTGTTTGTTTACCTGATTTAGGATCTACCATCATCACATTTGAAGCATGTATCGGCATTGCTCTGTCTTCCATTCGGCCTTTTTCACCGGACTTGCGAGGGCGCTGATGTTTCTTCATCATATTCAAACCTTCTACAACTACCTTGTTCTCTGCAACCAAAACATGGGCAATTTTTCCTTTCTTGCCTTTATCCTTTCCAGTTATTACTATCACATTATCATTCTTTTTTAACTTCATAAATTAATTCTTATTATTATATTGCCTGCCCCGTAGGAAGCTTTGCTTTCCTTCGGGGTCGACTTTTTTTAAATGACCTCCTGTGCAAGTGAAATTATTTTCTGAAAACCTTTTTCTGCAAGCTCTCGGGGGATTGGCCCGAAGACACGTCCAGCTTTCGGATCTAATTTTCCCTTTTCGAGCAACACCACGGCGTTGTCGTCAAAACGAATGTAAGAACCATCAGCTCGGCGATAAGCGCCTCGAGTGCGAACGACTACGGCGTGATGCACGTCTTTCTTTTTCACTGCTTTTCGTGGGCTAGCAACTTTGACAGAAATAATTACGATCTCGCCCAGCGTAGCGTATCTCTTTTTGGAAGAGCCTAAAATCTTGAACACCTTCCCGACGGTGCCTCCAGCATTATCTGTTATTTTTACTAATGTTTCGTTTTGTATCATATTATTTATTATTAACTTTTCCGCCAAAGGCGGATCCGTCTAGGACGGAAAATCTTTTATCTTTAGAAAGAGGCTTCGTCTCTACTATTTCAACTTCATCCCCTATCTTATACTTATTGCCTTCATCGTGAACTTTATATTTCTTGCTAATTTTATAAAATTTTCCATAAAGCGGATGTTTCACAAATCTGGACACAGTTACAACAATGGTCTTGTCCATCTTGTCGGAAACAACCACACCCTTTAAAATATTGCCAACTTTTTCTTTTTTGTTTGTTTCTTTTTTTGTTTTCATAACTATTTATTATTATTTTTATTCATTTCTGTCAAAACTCGCGCAATTTCTTTTTTCAAAGTAGCCGTTTCTTTGACGTTTTTTGATTTAGAACCCTCCGCCTTAAATCTAATAACTCTCACTTCTTCACGCAAAGTAACCAATTTTTTACTCAAATCATTTTCTGATATTTTTGAATTTTCTTTTCCTTTTTTCATACTTTATAGCTTTCTACTTTATAACTTTTAACTAATTCTACTCATTGTGAGCTCGGCTGATAATCCTCGTCTTGAGCGGAAGTTTTGTACCGGCTTTTCTCAAAGCTTCATGCGCGATCTTTTCATCCACACCATCTACTTCAAAGATTAAGCGCCCCGGAAAAACGTCAAAACAGTATCCTTGAGGATCTCCTTTTCCCTTTCCCATGCCCACTTCTGCAGCTTTGGCGGTATAGGGTCGATCTGGAAAAATACGAATCCAGTATTTACCAGCTTTGGTCAAAGTACGAGAAATAACCTTTCGGGCAGATTCGATTTGTATAGATTTTACACGCGCCTGTGAAAGAGATTTGAGTCCATAAGAACCAAAAGCGAGTTTAGACCCACGAGTATCTGGAGATCTTGATTTCGGATTATTGCGTCCAGTCTGCCATTTTCTAAATTTTACTTTTTTGGGCACTAACATAAATTTAATCCATTTTTACCGCTTTTTTATTATTGATAGAAGTTTCTCTGCCACCAGCGTCATTTGTACCAAAAGATCCATGGGAAACTTTTTTATCAGTAAAAATCTTGCCTCGATAAATCCAAACCTTGATGCCGATAACACCATACGACAAAGTCGCGCGCTCGCGCTTAAAATCAATGTCCGCGCGGAAACTCTGGAGAGGGACGGATCCCCTCTTGAGCTCTTCCGTACGAGCAATGTCTGCTCCGCCGAGTCGTCCACCCAAAACTATTCGGGCTCCTTGCACACCTCGCGCCGCCATAACCTTTTCAATAATTGTTTTGATAACACGACGATAAGGCATTCTCTTTTCCAAACCTTCCGCGATCATATAAGCAACGATAGCCGCGTCCGCTTCCGGGTTTGTAACTTCCACGATTTCAAGCTTGAAATCTTCCGGCTTTGGTATATCAAGCTTGTCCATCTTTTTCAAAATATCTTCTTTGAGCTTCGTTGCGCCTTCACCATTTCTGCCGATGATAAGTCCCGGGCGAGAAGTGCGAATGATAAATCGAGTAGCCTTTCGGCTTCGTTCTATTTCAATCGTAGAGATGTACATTCCGCGCAATTTCTTTTCCAAATATTCACGGATCAAAACATCACCCTTTAAATAAGCGACGTATTTTTTAGGATCAGCGAACCAGCGACTTTTCCAGTCTCGAAGCATTATCAATCTATGTGCATATGGATGAACTATTTTTGACATATAATATAATTACGAATTAACAATTACGATTTACGAATTTTTTTCTTAATTTTTAATTGATCATTCGTAATTGAAGCTTTCTCTCCAAGAGAAAGCGTTAGGTGACTCGTGCGCTTGTTTATCCTGTGTCCGCTACCCATCGCAGCCGGCATCATCCTCTTCATCGTTATGCCTTTATCTACGCGTAATTCTTTTATAAATAAATTTTCTTTTTCTATACCCATTTGCTTTGCATTAGAAACAGCAGAAAGTAAAAGCTTCTTCAAAGGTAATCCTGCGCGCTTCGCCAAAAAATCAAGCTCCACGATAGCTTCTTCAACTTTCTTTCCTCGGATGAGTCCAGCCACTAAGCGAACTTTTCTTGGAGCCTGTCTGTAATTTTTTAAAAAAGCTTTCATGTTGTTTTTTATTTTCCTCCCCTCCTTGTTGAGGAGGGGTTAGGGGTGGTGATTATTTCTTTGCGCCTTTGGCGTCAGCTGTAGCCGTTGTCGCGCCCTTTGCTGCAGTTATTTCTGCTTCCTTCTTCTTTTGTTCGAGTTCTTTCTGCATCTTACCACCGTGTTTCATAAATTTCTTTGTTGGAGAAAATTCACCAAGTCTGTGTCCCACCATATCTTCAGTAACTAAAACATCCACATGGACTTTTCCATTATAAACACCAAAAGTAAAACCGAGCATTTCGGGAGAAATAACGCAGGCTCTTTTCCATGTCTTAATAGTAGGAGTTTGCAACGGATTTTTACCTACTATCTTTTTAAGTAGTCTTTCATCAATGTTTATTCCTTTTTTGAGTGATCGTGTCATAAAAAATAGCTCCTAACGAGCTTGGTTTCATATTAGCAAATAAGGGTAAAAAGTCAAATAAAAATGAATCCGGACCTCGACTATTGTCGTGGTCCGGATGGTACGAGGGATCAAGAGAGCTAGCTCTCGAGTCTGACCGCAGTGGTCTTCGGCTTGAAGGTCTTCGACCCCGTGATCTTCGGCTGTTTGGTGTTCAACAGCCCGCCGATATTCGGCTGTTTGGCCTTGGGTTTGGATTTCCTTTTTTTCTTCGGTAACCCCCGAAGTTCTCTCCGGAGTGCCTTGATATTCTTATTGCTCTCCTGCTTCCGTCGAGGACAACACATAAGAGTAAAACCTCCCCAAACAATTAAACCTGCATACCAGAGAGTATTTCTCCCTGATGCAAAAAAGAGCAAGTTGTCTACCTAGTAGAGTAACACATATTTAGAAAAACACAATCTAAAATACAACCCCCTAAATCCCCCTTATCAGAGGGACATATTCCTCGCCCTGATAAGGGAGAGGTCAGGAGAGGGTTTTTATTTATTCTTCCCAGTCTTTCTACGGGCCTGCCCGCCAAAGCCTAAAGAAGAAACTTTTTACTTGTTTTTACCAGTGCGTCGGCGGGAGACGATAAACACGTTTGAGTATTTTTTAGGAGTACGAGATTTGCGTCCACCAGTAACTTTACCCCACATAGTTTTAGGTCTTTTAGTTCCGCGTCCTTGTCTGCCTTCACCTCCTCCGTATGGATGGTCCACAGGGTTCATGGCAGTACCACGAACAGTTGGTCTGATTCCCTTCCAGCGACTGCGTCCAGCTTTACCATAATTTTCCAAATGATGTTCTTCGTTTGATACTGTGCCGACACAAGCCCAGCAATTTTCATTTATTTTTCGTATTTCTGTTGAAGGCATTTTCAAATTTGTGTATCCATCAGCATTTGCGACAACTTGCGCAAAGATTCCAGCCGAACGGCCGATCTTTGCTCCACCTCTTGGTTTGATCTCAACATTGTAAACAAATGTTCCAACTGGAATATTTTTCAAAGGAAGTCTGTTTCCAGATGCTAATGGAGCTTTTTCAGAAACCAAAAATGAATCTCCAGCTTTTACGGATTTTGGAATAACTACGTATCTCTTTTCGCCATCTTTATAAACAGCGAGTCCGATAAATGCTGAACGATTTGGATCATATTCAATAGATGTGATTTTCGCAGGAATATCTTTTTTGTTATATAAAAAGTCCACATCGCGATAAAGTCGCTTGTGTCCACTACCTTTATGTCTCATTGTTATGCGTCCAGCGCTATTTCGTCCGACGGAACGCTTGAAACCATAAGTCAAAGACTTGAGTGGGGTTGTCGCAGTCAAAACACCACGGTAGGTCACGTTGGTCATTTGTCTCCTTGATTTACTTGTCGGTTTATAGGTTTTCATAATTATATAAATTCTATTTTATCTCCCTTTTTTAAATATACTAGAGCTTTTCTACCTCCACCTTTTACTCCAGCTTTACCCTTGGACATAATATTTTTCTTTGGCACTGACAAAACATTTACTTTAATTGGCTTCACTTTGTAAAGCGCAAAAATTATTTTCTTTATTTCTGTTTTGTTGGCAGATGCAGAAACATCAAAAGTGTAAACATTTTGCTCTTGCGAGAATGATGCTTTTTCGGTAACTCTTGGGTTTTTAATAATTGTTGTTGTCATATATTTGTTTCGGGTGTCCAACACCCGATTACCCACGGGATTCTAAAAATTTTACAGCCTCGACCGGATTTTCGATTAAAAGATACTGATGATTCAAAACATCAAGTGGATTTAAATTTTTCAAAAAGACTATTTCCAATTGTGGTAAATTTCGGAAACTCTTTTCTGTTTTTTCATTTCTTGCAAATAAAGCTGTCAAAACCTTTGATTTTTTAGAAGTAGATAAAGCTTTAAAGCCGGAAGCTTTTGCCAAATTCTTCATCACATTTACAGCGTCTTTTGTTTTCGTATCGGACAAAGATAATGTATTCACAAAAATTATTTCATTATCTTTAAGTTTTCTAGAGAGAACAGAAAACAAAGCTTGCGCACGCATTTTCTTTGAAACTTTTCTCTTATAGTTTTTCTCTGTAAGTGGACCGTGCGTTACCCCTCCACCTATCCAGATCGGACTCCTAGAAGAGCCATGTCGAGCGCGTCCTGTCCCTTTTTGTTTCCATGGCTTCTTGCCTCCACCGCGAACTTCACCGCGGTCTTTCGTGTCAGCTGTGCCAGCGCGTTTATTGCTGCGCATACTTTCTACGACTTGATGCACGAGATCGCTTCTCCATTTCGCAGCAAAAACTTTCTCTGGGAGAGTTATCTCCCCTTCAACTGTGCCTTTTTGATTGTAAATTTTTACTTCCATGTTTTTAAATCTTTAAATTTCTTGGCGAGATACTATCTCGACAAGTGTTCCACGCTTACCGGCTAATGCTCCTTTTATTAGCATTACATTATTTTCTTTATCAACAAAAATAACTTTCAGATTTTTCTGCGTAATACGATCAGAGCCCATTCGTCCTGCCATTCTCATACCTTTAGGAACGTGAGTTCGCAAACCTCCGCCGATACTACCGGCTTCTCTTTCGGAATGCTTTTGTCCGTGTGTTCGTGGGCCACCAGAAAAACCATGGCGCTTCACGACACCTTGGAAACCTTTACCTTTGGAAATGCTAGAAACTTGGAGCAAATCACCGGGGGTAAAAACAGAAACATCGACAACATCGCCAGCTTTTACGTCTGTTTTGTCAATAGGCTTTAATCTGAATTCTTTCTGTCCTTTCTTCTTTTTTATGCCGAAAGAAACCTGCACGGAATCGTAACCATCTTTTTCTTTCTCAAAGATTCTAGTGACCGTCACTGGAGGAACGGAAAGAATAGTTACTGGGATAGACTCTCCAGCTTCGGAAAAATATTGCGTCATATTTTCTTTTGTTCCCAAAATAAATTTCATAATTGTTAAGAACGGTTCTTAAGAAGTTTTCCCAAGAACCGTTCTTGCCTACACTTAAAGCATTTTTACATCAATATCGACTCCAGACGGCAGAGACAAATTGGTCAGAGACTCAATGGTTTTTGCGTTTGGATTTACAATATCTATCAATCTTTTGTGCACACGAATTTCAAATTGCTCCCGAGTATTTTTGTAAATAAAAGGAGAACGATTGACTGTGTATTTTTTTATTTCTGTAGGCAATGGAACAGGTCCGACAATGACAGCATCATAACGCATCGCTGTGTCCATAATCTGCTTAACAGAACTATCTAGAATCTTGCTTTCATATGCTCGCACACGAATACGCAGAATAACTTCTGCGTTCTCGGCTCGGACAACCTTTTTTCGAGACACTTTGGGAATTTTTATTCTCTTAGCTTTTTCCGCTTTAGGTTTCTTTATTTTTGTCTCTGCTGTTGTCATGAATTTATTTTAAAGGGCAATTTTCGCAAACTATTAACCAAGAATCTTTGTCACCACTCCGGCACCCACTGTCTTGCCTCCTTCACGGATAGCAAAACGTTGTGATTCTTCTAGGGCAACAGGGGTAACTAATTTAACAGTAATCTTGACTGTGTCTCCGGGCATAACCATCTCTGTGCCTTCAGCTAGCGCGACATCACCCGTAACGTCTGTCGTGCGAATGTAGAATTGAGGTTTGTAACCCTTGAAGAAAGGGGTGTGACGTCCGCCTTCTTCCTTTTTCAAAA
>JBBUBO010000035.1:0-3396 GCA_038058205.1 Patescibacteria group bacterium | reverse complement strand
ACCCCAACCATCAAAAGCAGTGTAAAGCATATAAACCATCTTTCCTATCCTGGTCAAACGCGGATCTTCACAGCCTCCATTCCATCCACCACCAGAAATATAATCTATCGGCAGAAGAGTTTTATCTATCTTAGTAAAATTATTAAAACGACGATAAACAAAATACGGCAAACGTTCATCTATTTTATAACCGTCTTTACTCGAAGCATAACCCAAAACCGATGTATCATTGTCTCCAATTGCGCGATAAATAAGATGCACTTTATTATTTGCTTCAAAGGCGGAAGGATTGAAAGTTGCTTTCGATTCCCATGAATAGGCTTGAGGAGTAATAACCGGATTATGCAAAGCTCTTTTTAATGCTATTTTCTTTCTTTTTTTAGACGGCTTAACAGCTTTCTTTTTAGGAGAAGTTTTTTTTATTTTCTTAACTTTAGTCTTTATTATTTTTTTCTTTTTACGCGCGACCATACTTGTCTTCTAGTCTGACAATATCTTCTTCATTAAAATCCCCATAGCAAATTTCTAAAAGTTGCACAGCATCATTTTGGGTTTCAATTCTATGTTTTTCTAATCTTAAAACCATAAATTCATCTCCCGGGTTAGCGTTTATCTTATTTTCTCCGACAGTTAAAAGCGGATGACCTGAAATAATTCTCCAAAATTCATCACGATAATTATGATATTGCAAACTCATTGAACTATTGGGCTTGAGTGAATGAATTTTTACAGTAGTATTTTCATTCTTAGTATATTGCCTAAAATTCCCCCACGGACGCTCTACTGTAAATGGTTTAAATTCTTGCATATCACTTAATTATATAACTAAATAATTTTTTAGCTACTAAGTGATAAAATTTTCTGCATCAAAACATCAGCGGGAAGAAATTCCCCTTCTAACGGCACATAAAATTTTCCTTCTACCCTGGTTTTGTCAGCTGAAATAGGTATTCCGCTTTCAGCTAAAAGCTCAGCATCATTGTAATTATCTCCTATCGCCAATACATTTTCCTTCTCCAGTTTAAAAATCTCCATCGTGTGTTTCAAGCCGAGCGCTTTCGTTTGATCTTTCTCAATTAAAACATCATAGGCTTCACCGTTCCAAACAGTTATGAGACCGCCTTCTTTTTCCACCACCTCTTCGATTTCCGACACTGGTTTAGTACAATGAATTGTGATGATAAATTCTTTAGGCTCGAAGCCTTTAATGTCTGGGTGATTGACCGAAACTTTTTTTAATTTTGGAAAAATATTTTTATTTTGTTCAAAGCTATTGATGTGCTGATAAATTTGCCCTTTGTACCAAGTCGCGCTTCCGCATTCATAAGTCAAACTGACGAAAGGCAAAATTTCTCGAAACATTTCTTGCAACATGTAAAGTCCGCGACCAGAACTGATATTGACCAAAAATCCCTTTTGATTTAATTCTTTTATTTGTTCTATTTGTTTTTCTGCAATAACTTTTGTTTCGAACGTTGTCGTATTACCTTCTTGTTTTATTTTTGTCCCTCTCGACACAAGCACACCATCCACATCAAAAACAATCATTTTGATTTTTTCAATATCTTCTTTGGAAATTTGATCTAAGGGTTTCATTTTATTTCTTTTTTTTAGTAGCTACTTTTTTTACCAATTCTGACGAAGAACGCACTTTCCCGCCATGACCGACATTGAACACCATCTCAATACCCAAACGAGCGCAGATTTCATATTCGGGAATTGGCACATTCTCTTTCCTGTCTCCACCGTTTGCAAAGACATGCGGTCGAATCAATTCAAGCTCGCGACAAACCGTAATATCATCTGTGTTTGGCTCGTGCGACGTCAGCATTACTTCATCAACCGGCCTAAAAGATTCAATGATTTCTTTTCTGTCAGTATCAGACATAAAGGTATAACCTTTTTTGAATTTTAACCAGTTGTCATTGTTTATGACCACCACAAGCTTATCACCTAATTTTTTGGCGGCTTCAAACATTCGCACATGGCCGATATGTACTGGATCGAATCCCCCGCTCACCATTACCACCTTTTTAGGTTTTTTAATTTTCCTACGCATAAATACATAAAACCTAAAATCAATTAAATTTATGTTCTTTTCTTTCGAGAAGCTTTTTTCGCGAGCATTATTCTTTTGATTGCCAAACGCTTCTTGGTCTTGTGAGATCGGCGAGATTTCTTTTTTGGACTCAAAGTTGTACTTCTTTTTGCCATAAACTTGACCGCCTCTGGCGGTATTTTATTAATCCCAGTAGTAGAGTAAAACTCACTACGGGACAGGTTAATAATTTTAACTTTCAGCTTTAAATGCAATCAAAAGCAAAACTAAAGCATAAATGATGTGATCATCAATGATAGGATTATTTACGGGAAAAAGCAATGCTAAATACATTAATACAAGCATTAAAACACCAGCTACACAGCCGAGTTTTACATATTTATTAAATAAAAGTGTTAAACCTACAAAAAGTAAACCACCCATAAATAGCCAGTCAACTATCGGCATACCAGCTAAGTTATGGAAAATACTTGCAAAAGGACCCTTGGCCGCTATAGAAAGAAAACCATAAGTAGGAGAACCTCCATTAATCCATGCTTTATCAGCTATCGTAGCAAAACCTAAACCAAAAACTTTATCAAAAAATGCCCAAAGAAAAATAAAACTCATTACTAAACGCAAAACTGTTTCAATAAATTTTTGTTTTTTCATAATAAAATTATTATACCATATAAAAAATTATTTCGGATACCAGTTTAACTGTACAACCTCAATCGCCGAATTTTTTTCATTCACTAATTTCTTAAATTTAACGACATCACTAAAACCTGTCGGTGTCCTGTAATGATATGGATATACTTTTTTCGGCTTAAATTCCAAAACCGCTTCCGTTGCTTTTTCTATACTCATCGTATAAGGCAAGTTCATCGCCACGAAAGCGATATCAATATTTTTCAAATTATGCACTTCTGAAGTACCCGCCGTGTCGCCAGAAATGTAAATTCTTTTACCATTTGTTTCTAAAACATAACCATTACCTTCTCCTTTTGGATGAAAATCTTTTTCTGAATCTGGTAAATTGTAGGCCGGGATAACTTCAATTTTAAAACCTTGCTGGTTGGTTTTTTGACCATTTTTTGCCACCAACAAAGTACCGGGTACTGTATTAGGGACTAAATCAGCCACCTTCATCGGAGCAACAATGAGCGTTTTATCTTTAGCCACAGCTTGTAGAGTTTTTACATCAAAATGATCACTATGATCATGAGTCAACAATATTATATCTGGAGCCTCTTGACCAACAAAAACTTTAGCCCCTCCAACTGGATCAACATAAATAATTTTACCTGCCCATTTGAGAACCATCGTGGTATGTTCAATTGGAATAATTTCTATAT
>JBBUBO010000034.1:0-4725 GCA_038058205.1 Patescibacteria group bacterium | reverse complement strand
GGATAAAAAAGATGGAGAAAGATTTATTTATTGCTTTACCTCTGACGGTGAACACGATGAAGGTAATACTTGGGAGGCGATAATGCTCGCAGGGAAAAATAAATTAAGAAATTTAATCGCAGTGGTTGATAGAAATAATATTCAGATTGATGGTTTTACGGAAAACATCATGCCTCTCGAGCCATTGCCGGAAAAATATCGCGCATTTAATTGGCATGTGATTGAAGTCTCTGGACATGATTTTCGCGCGTTGGATGAAGCATTTGTAGAGGCGCAATCTATTTATGAAAAGCCGACGATAATAATTTCACACAATATTCCCGGCAAAGGCGTGAAAGAATTTGAGAGAGATTATAAATGGCACGGCAAACCACCAAGTAAAGAAGAAGGGAAAATGGCGCTTGCCGAATTAGAGAAGAATAGTTTTAGAAATTAGAAATTAGAGTACTTAGAAATTTTTTAAAATATGCTAAATCCTAAATTAAAATTAAATCCAAAAATTTTTAACGCTGATGTTGAGCAAATGTCTATCCGTAAAGGTTTCGGACAAGGTTTGCTTTTGGCAGGGGAAATAGACAAAAATGTCGTTGCTCTTTGCGCGGACTTGGTGGAGTCAACACAGATGAATATATTTACGGAAAAATTTCCAGAGAGGTTTGTGGAGGTCGGCGTGGCAGAGCAAAACCTTGTAACGATTGCATCTGGTATGGCGGCGATGGGGAAAGTTCCTTTTTGTTCTTCTTATGCGATGTTTTCACCGGGGAGAAACTGGGAACAAATTCGGACGACGATAGCTTACAATGACAGGCCAGTAAAAATAATTGGTTCACATACTGGCATATCCGTTGGTCCAGACGGGGGAACACATCAAGCTTTAGAAGATCTTGCGCTCATGCGGGTAATGCCAAATATGGAAGTGTTTTCTCCGTGTGATGCAATAGAAGCGAAAAAAATAACTCTTGCAATAGCGAAAAGTGGCAAGCCTGCGTATCTACGACTTGCTCGTGAAAAAACTCCGGTGATAACTACAGAGGAAACTCCTTTTGAAATCGGTAAGGCAGAAATATATTGGATGCCAGACATAGGTATGGCGCAAGTGGGAATAATAGTCACTGGTGACTTAATGCACCGTGTACTAATGATAGCAAAAGAATTAGAAACTGAAGGAATAAAAACTAAAGTAATGAATTTAGCATCTATTAAGCCGATAGATGTGAAGGCTATTGTAGACTTAGCAAAAGAAACGAAAGCAATCGTGACTGTGGAAGAACATCAGGTAATGGGAGGCATGGGTTCAGCTGTTGCAGAAGTTCTCGCGCAAAATTTCCCTGTGCCCGTGGAATTTATCGGCATACAAGATAAATTTGGACAGTCCGGAACCCCAGAAGAACTTGTGGAGCATTATGGTATGGGCAAAAATGCTATTAAAGAAGCGGTGAAGAAAGTACTAAAAAGAAGATAATTTCTAAGTACTCTAATTTCTAATTATTCTAAAAAATATCCAAAATACTAAAACCTAAGTTATTTTACTTTATTATAAATAGCGTTGAATATTAGGTTAATTAGACCAATTAGGTTAATTTATTCTTTCTGCTTTATATTCTGGAGTATTGTTTAGATATTCCTCAATTTTTTCACGAGTAAGGAGTCCTTTTTGCGCACCGACTTCTTGGACGACGGACATTGCATTTACTCCTGCCCAAGCGAGAGCTTCGGATAAAGTTTTACCTAAAATAATTGCGCCGATGATAGTGGAAGAAAAAGCGTCACCCGCGCCAGTGCGTTCATACGCAGGTTTCGGATCTGGAAAAGGATTTATAAACCACGCGTTATTTCCATCATAAGCATAACCACCTTTTGGTCCATCGGTGATGACGACATTTTTTGGTCCAAACTCATGTATTTTTTTTAATAACTCCAAAACATCCAAACTCTCAACCTCGAGAATTTTTTCTGCTTCCTCAACATTACAGAAGAATATTTCTGTATGCTGATAAAGTTTTGCGAGTTTTTCTTTGCCGAGCCTGATTTCATTTTTCCCCGGCTGGAAAGCGAGTTTTACATTTGGATGCGTATCTAAATATTCTGCTACTTCATTATGAAAAGGGAAAGCATTTTCACTGACTGAAGAAAAATAAATCCATTTTGGCTCTTCCGGTATATTTAAACTATAATTATATTTTTCATGCTTGATAAGTATCGTACGTTCGGGTTCGTACCAAAGTACATAGTGATAATTTGTTTTCATTCCAGAATTTATTTTTATAAAATCCGTTTGCACTCGGTCTTTTTGCAAAGAGGCGAGGCAGTCTTGTCCCTCTTTATCATCTCCGACATTTGCGACGAGTGCAGAAGAGATGCCTAATCTAGAAGAACATACAGCGGCATTCGCAGCATTACCGACAGCGGGAACTATGAAAACATCTTCATAGGGTACCTTGTCAGCGAAAGGCAAGCAAATTTTATAACCTTCTGTATCTGGTTCACCGACAATATCTGCGTTTTTTAATTTTATAAATGCATCGATAACCGTGTCCCCAATGGCTAAAAAATCTACTTTATTCATGATATAATTATAACATATCTAAAAATATCACCAATTTATGTCTAAAAAGATACTTCTATTTTTAATTGGTTTTGCTTTTCTCTCGAGTTTTCAAATAGCTCGAGCGGAGGTTGTTATAAATGAAATAATGTACGATCCGGAAAACGCGGATGTACAAAGAGAATGGGTTGAAATTTATAATGATACAAATACTGATTTAGATTTATCTAATTGGAAATTTCTTGAGAAAATAGATGCTAGTAATCATGGATTAGTTTTAGCGCAAGGTAGTGCAATAGTTCCATCCGGTGGATATGCGTTGATAGTTATTGATTTGGCAAAATTTCTCGCTAGTTGGTCTTTTAATGGCACGATATATAAAGTAAATAGTGTTAACTCGCTGAATAATACTGGAGCAAAATTGATTTTGAAAAATTCAAGTGGAATTGAAGTATATAGCTATGAATATGCTTCTACTGTCGGCGGGGCGGGAGATGGAAACAGTTTGCAGAAAATATCTGGTTCTTGGTCAGGGGCTACGCCGACACCGGGAGAGGCAAATGAAACAGTAGTGCCACCCGCGTCACCTGCAAGTAGTACAGATTCTGGAGGGATAGTGCAGGGTGGAGGGTCTGGTACGAGCGCAACAGAAGAAAAGAAGGTTGAAATAAAAAAAATCAAAACCCACATAGAAACAAAAAATCTTGTTTTTGCCAATAGCCTTGTTTATTTTGAAAGTACGGCATTTGGGTATTATGGAGAACAATTACGTAATGGTAAATATTTTTGGAATTTTGGTGATGGTGATATAAAAGAAATAAATGCTGTAGATAATAAAAAATTTACCCATACTTATTTTTATCCTGGTGAGTATGTCGTGACTTTGGAATATTTTATGAATTATTATGGAGATGTGCCAAATGCGTCTGATCAAGCAACAGTGAAAGTAGTACCAGTAGACATTGTAATATCGAAAGTGGGGGACGAAAAAGACTTTTTCGTAGAATTATCAAATAATGCCAGTTACGATACCGATATTTCAAATTGGATTCTCGCAAGCGACAATAAAAGTTTTACAATACCACGAAATACGACTTTTGCTTCAAAAAAGAAAATAACTCTCTCGCCGAAAATAACTGGCTTTTCTATTTTAGATAAAAATACTCTGAAATTAATGACTATGCAGGGAGTTTTGGTTTTTGATTATGGGGCTAGTGTAGTACAGAAAATCCCTCCCCTTAAACCCCCTTATTCCCCCTTATCAGGGGGAAATCAGTCGCCTCCCCTGATAAGGGGAGGTTTGGAGGGGTTGGAGAGGGCGCAAACAGAAATTCCCAAAGAAAGTTTGGTAACTAACCTAGAAGCTTCAGTGATAGAAAGTAACGTTATAAAAAATAACTATTCATATTTACCCACATTAATTTCATTAATTTTTATCGGAACTTCAGCAGGTGCGGTTTATTTTATTCGGCAAAGAAGAATTATCCCTAAAACCGGGGATGATTTTGAGATATTGGATGACTAAAAGTTTTCCACATATACTTGACAATACCCCCTAGGGGGTATATACTCTGTTCATGCATACAAATAAACAAAAACTTTTACGAAGGTTAAAAATTATCGAAGGCCAAGTTCGTGGTTTGCAAAATATGCTTGAGAAAGATGTGTATTGTATAGATATCATCACACAAACCTCAGCGATTAAGCAAGGTCTCTCAAATGTGGAAGATATGTTAATGGAAACACATTTAGGACATTGTTTAGTCAACCAGATTAAAAATGGTCAAACAAATAAAGCCACAAAGGAAATCTTAAAAGTTTATCAATTAAAACGAAAATAAGGAGCAGTAGCTCCTTGTTACGACGTCGTTCGGACGTTATAAATATGAGTACATATTTATACGCTCCTCACTAGTCGCAATAAAAATGAATACTAAAAAAACATTTAAAATAAAAGGAATGCACTGTGCTTCTTGTGCGAGTATTATTGAGAGAACTATTAAGAAAATTGATGGTGTGGAAGATATCGCAGTAAATAATGGTACAGAAAATGCCAAGATTTCTTTTGATGAAAATAAAACTACGCTAGAAGATTTTAATAAAAAATTAGAACCAATTGGTTACACTTTTGTAAAGCCAATGACAGCGAGTGAGATGGGTATGAGTGAGAACGAGCACGC
>JBBUBO010000033.1:0-15020 GCA_038058205.1 Patescibacteria group bacterium | reverse complement strand
GATTTTAGAAAAAATATGACCCTTCAATAAAAATTCAGGGTCATGGTGAGTAAAACCGAACCATGAAACAAATAAGTGCAAAATTAAAGACGAGTGCTAAGAATGTGAACATTATGGCTTACAACAACGAAAGGCTGATTTTAAATGTTCTTTTTTGGTCTTTTGGAGTTTTAGCGCTTTTGTATGTTTTTCTTTTGGGTAATATGGTCAGAAATATAGTAGAACGTAGAAATCTGGAAACAAACATGCGCCTACTTTCTAATGAAGTTAATAATTTAGAACTTACTTATTTATCCGAATCTAAAAATATAGACCTGAACTTTTCGCACTCTCTTGGTTTTAAAGAAGCAAAGACAATCTACGCTACGCGCAAGCCCCTCGGCTTTGGTAATGTAAAATTAGCGCAAAATGAAATCTAGTTTTTTTCATAGATATTGGGTCGTGCTCTCGGGTATTGTGCTTTTCAGTTTGATTTTAGTAGTCAAACTTTTTTTTGTGCAGATCTTGCATGGTAATGCTTATTCTGAATCGGCGGATCGCCAATATGCCACGCCCTCGAGTAATATTTTTGAACGAGGCACTATTTTTTTTAGCGGTAAAGATGGACATCTTATCTCAGCTGCAACACAAACGACTGGGTACAAGATAGCCATAGACCCGACAAAAATTATAGACGCGGAAAAAGTGTATCAACAATTATCCGCCACTATAACTCTTGACTATGATGATTTTATCGCTCGCGCGAAAAAGACCAATGACCCCTATGAAGAAATAGCTACTCATCTATCGAAAGAAAAAGCAGACACAGTCTCGGCTTTGAAGATTACCGGCGTAAATATTTTCAAAGAAAAATGGCGTTTTTATCCAGGGAGTAATATGGCTTCACACGCACTCGGTTTCGTGGGTTATAAGGGCGATGAATTGGGTGGACGTTATGGGCTAGAGAGACAATATGATGGAATCCTCGCTCGCAATAATGACAATCCGTATATAAACTTTTTTGCGGAAGTTTTTTCTAATTTGCAGAAAACATTATTTGAAAGTGATAAAAAAGAGGGCGACATCGTGACGACTATCGAGCCACAAGTACAAAATTTTTTGGAGAAAAAATTAACTGAAGTAAAAGATAAATACAGCATTGATTCCATCGGTGGAATAATTATGAATCCGCAAGACGGTTCTATTTACGCACTTTCTGTCAAGCCGGATTTTGATCCGAATAATTTTTCGCAAGTCAAGAATAGTTCTATTTTTACCAATTCATTAGTGGAAGGTGTTTTGGAATTCGGTTCGGTGGTCAAGCCTTTAGTGATGGCGGGGGCTCTCAATATGGGAGTAGTCACGCCGGAGATGACTTATAACGACAAAGGTTCGGTGATCGTGGAAGATTATGAAATATTTAATTTTGATAAAAAGGGACGAGGTCCAGGTACTAGTATGCAAGAAGTTTTAAATCAGTCTTTAAATACTGGAATGGTTTTTGTGGAAAAAAAAATGGGGAAAGAGAATTTGCGTGATTATTTGCTCGCTTATGGAATCAAGGATAAAACGGGGATTGATTTACCGAACGAAACGAGCGGACTCGTTTCTAATATTTTAACTAGCCCGCGAGAGATAGAATATGCGAATGCCGCTTTCGGGCAGGGTATCGCCCTTACGCCCGTAGAGCTCATTCGCGCGCTTGCATCACTCGCGAATAGTGGTAACCTTGTCGTTCCGCATATCATTAAAGAAATAAAATATAATGACGGCACTTCAAAAGTTATGCTTTATCCTTCTACGCCGACAAAAATTACCAAACAGACAGCTGAAGAAATAACTCGCATGCTGGTGAATGTAATGGATAAAGCAATCAAGGGAGGCGCAGGCAAGTTAGAGCATTTTAGCGTGGCAGTAAAAACCGGCACGGCGCAAGTTGCGGATAGTGTGAATGGTGGCTATTATGAGGATAGACATAACCATTCTTTCTTTGGTTATTTCCCGGCTTATGATCCAAAGTTTATAGTATTGCTTTATGCGGTAAATCCAAAAGGCATACGTTACGCGGCGGAAACATGGAGTGATCCATTTTTAGATATTACTAAATTTTTATTAAATTATTACGAAGTTTCACCAGATCGGTGAAAATTAATGAACGAAGTGAATATAATTTTCCTGACCCTGTTAAATAATTTTTGCGAAGCAAAAATTGTCCAAAGGACATTTAACAGGGTGAAGATTTTAATACTCATTTCATTCGTTTAAAATCATTCATGAAATCCATATTTAAAAAAATAATAGCCTACATTTTAAAAAAAGAATCACAACTCGTTTTACGAAAATATAAACCGAAAATAATCGCGATCACTGGCTCGGTCGGCAAGACTTCTACCAAAGATGCGGTCTATGCTGTTTTAGCGGACATGGCTTATGTGCGCAAAAGCGACAAAAGTTATAATAGTGAAATAGGCTTGCCACTCACCATTTTAGGTATTCCTAATGGTTGGAATAATCCATTCGTCTGGTTTAAAAATATTTTGAAAGGCCTGTGGCTTTTTATTTGGCCACATAAATATCCAGAGTGGCTGGTACTCGAAGTCGGTGTCGGCAAACCAAAAGATATTCACAAAACAGCTGCATGGCTTAAAACAGATGTGGTCATCATCACCACGATAGGGGAAACTCCTTCTCATGTTGAATTCTTTGCTTCGCGCAAGAGCCTGATAGAAGAAAAAAGTAATTTAATAAAAACTTTGAAAAAAGACGGTCTTCTTATTTTAAGCGCTGATGACGAAGATGTTTTACAGATGAAAAATAAAACGAAGAATCTCACTCTGACTTTTGGCTTTAAAAAAGGTGTAGATATTTTAGGTTCGGGCGATAGTATTTTTTACGATAACAATGAAGTACCTAAAGGAATAATTTTTAGAGTTGACGAAAATGGCAATAGTTTTCCTGTAGTTAATAAGGGTGTATTTGGCAAGAATCATGTCTATGCGTCTTTAGCTTCGTTCGCGCTCGTTTCTGGTCTTAAATTTAATATGGTCAATGCGATAAATGCGCTTGCGAATTATGATGTGGCTCCTGGACGTATGCGATTGCTCGAAGGGATAGATGGAACGCTTATTATTGATGACACTTACAATTCTTCTCCTTTTGCGTGTGAATTTGCTCTGAAAACTTTGGCGGAAGTGAAATCGAGTGGTAGAAAAATAGCTATTTTAGGAGATATGTTGGAACTTGGCAAGCATACAGTAGAAGCTCATAAAAATATTGGAAAAATTGTAAAAGAAAATGCAGACATGCTCGTCGTCGTGGGTCCTCGCGCGAAAGCCATCAAAGAAGGCGCATTAGAAAACGGAATGATTAAAAAAAATATCTTTGAATTTTTGAATTCCACTGAAGTGGGGGAGTTTATAAAAACTTTTATAAAAAAAGGAGATTTAATTTTAGTGAAAGGTTCGCAAGGTATGCGTATGGAGTGGGTGGTGGAAGCAATACTTTTAGATCAAGAAAATAAAGAAAAACTTCTCGTGCGTCAAGACGCGGAGTGGAAAAAGAAGAAATAAATTTATCCACGATCTCGAACATATGTAGGAGATAGTAGAATAATTTTTGTTTGACAATTTATACTTCTGGGAGTATACCTAAGGAGGAATTGAAAAAAGATAGGCCTACCAGAGTGGTTAGGCCGTTGTCAACGTAATAATAAAGAGGAGATGAGCCGATGAAAGTTTTGGCAACCTTGGGGGGATCTGCCCTGATTGGCCTGCTGGCTTACTGGCAGGTGGAAGGCTCCAATGAAGTCTGGGCCGGAGTGTTCGGTTTTGTGATTCCGTGCGTTCTCGTCTTCGGTTTCTCGAAGGGGAAGTAGAGGCCGGCGACCTAATCTCGAGTCTTCACAGCATCGGCAATACAATGGCCAGCGACGATAAAGTACTTTCGTCGCTGGTCATTTTCATTTATTTTTTTATATGCTTCGCATTCATAGTTTACGTGAGCCACAATAATTTGCTTTCCGTCGAAAGCAAATTTTCCAGGTCTTCACAAAGCACAATAAAAGAGCACAGCAGTGTGCTCTTTTATATGTAAGTGCTTTGTGACCTTACTGGGGATCGCACCCAGATTTAAAGCTTGAGAAGCTCTTGTCCTAACTATTAGACGATAAGGCCATTTATCATTGACGAATATCATAAAATATAACATAGTCTTTAAAGATTTGCTTTTATTTTTACAAGGAGGCTCCAGATGTCTTTTGCACTAGGTTGTGTTTTATGGATTTTGGGGTCTATATTTTTTATGGTTTTAGGTGTTTATTATTTACTAAAGCCCTTAAACAAAAAACAATAGCCAGCACTCTCGAAAGGGGAAATGTGACTGGCTATTTAATTTTATTCTTCAAATTTTGCCTGCCCGACTGAATAGTCAGTCGTTCGGGCGGGGTTTTTCTACTTCGAGAAGAGAAAGTTCTGGTGAAGAGCCAGCTATACGCAAAACATCTTTATCTATTTTTTTAAGTTCTTTATTTGAAGCATTATAATGGTTTACGACAGTACCAAGAGCGTTTCCGAGTTTGTTGTGATATTCATCATAAGATTTTAAATGCTTGCCGAGGTCTTCCACTTTTTTAATAATTTCTTTTGCCGATTCCTCTATTTGTAATGCCTTGAGTCCTTGCAAAACTGTCTGTAAATATGCGAGAAAAGAAGTGGGGGAAGTGATGATGACTTTATATTTTCCCGCAGCGCGTTGAATTAAATTTTCAGCATTTTCTTCTGTAGAGCCAACTTTGTTTGTAAGTAAGTCGTAATAAATAGCTTCGTGGGGAATAAACATAAAAGCAAAATCAGTCGTTCCTTTGGTGGGTTGAATATATTTAGCGGTTTCTGTAATTCTATTTTTTAAATCGTTTACGAAAATAATTTCAAGTTTTTTCTTTTCTCCCGCATTTATTTCCTCCACCATTTTGTTGTAGTTTTCTAGTGAAAATTTAGAATCGATTGGGATGATTTTATCTTTCACAAATACGACAGCGTCCACAATAGTCTTGTCAGGGAATTCGTATTGCATTTGATAACTCCCTGGAGGTAAGACATTTTTTAAAACTGTTTCTAGATAATATTCGCCCAAAATTCCGCGTTGTTTTGGATTTTTCAAAATGTTTTCTAGGCTTTGGAGCTGGTCGGCGAAAGATATGACTTGTTTATTCGTTTCGTCTAATCTGGTGAGTCTTTCTGTCACATCTCGAATTATTTTATTTGATTCGGAAGAATGAAATTTTAGGCTTTCATTTACTTGTTTATGACTTTCGCCGATTTTATGGTCTACCGTACGAGAGAGTTCATTTATTTGAGTCAATATAAGGTTTAATCCAGTTTTATCTCTACTGTCATTTTCTTTTTTTCTATTCAAAATAATGTAGGCGAATATACCTCCGACAACCAAACCTATCATTATTTCAAAAGCATTTTGCATAAATTTATTTTAGCATTATTTTCCCAAATAGTGCCTCAAAGTATAAATCCAATCTTCATCTAAAACATCACTCTTTTCTTTTTCCGCGAGAAGCCATTCTAAATATCCACGATCTGTTTCTGCCACGTCTTCTATCTTCTTGCCGATATGTTTACCAAAACCAAAAATTCGCAAGAGTGATGGGTGTGAAGAAACTTCTATCATTTTCTCTATTGCTTCACTTTCTTTTAATCTTTCTTCTGTCATCATTTTTTTCTTCAATCTTTCAAATAGTTGCTCTAACACTAAAACATCTCCGAGAGCATCATGAGCAGTAGCATCCACCTCTATATCTAGCAAATATCGCAAATATTGCAGATTGTATCTTTCTATTTTTCCTTCTTTGTCCAGATATCTCGCGAGACGGAGAGTGCAGATAAAATTTGCTGGACGAATGTTTTCTTTTTCCAACATCATTAAATCAAAGGCAGCGTTGTGCGCCACCACAATAGAATTCTCAAAAAGTTCCTTGATTTTTAATAGGTCACCGCTCTCGTGAAAAGATGGCTTGTCTGCTACCATTTTGTTGGAGATATGGTGTACAGCGGAAGCTTCGGGCGGAATTTTGGTCGGTGGTCTGTATAAACCAGTAAAATTCTCTTCGCCGTTTTTGTAAGCGATTTGGCAAATAAAATCTTTGTCCGTATTGCCGGTCGTTTCTGTATCAAAAAATACTATTTTATTCATTTCACTATTTTATCATAATTTGATATAATGTGTTACATAAATATTGTAATTTAAAATGCACGGATATTTTTCTGCTGAAAAATTCCTCGTGCTCACGCCGTCGCGCTCCCAAGGCATTTTAAAGCACAATATTTATTTCACTGGCAAAGTTTTTTTTAAAATTTTTATTTTCACAAATTCTTATATATGCTACACGAACAAATAAAAAATGGAATAAAAGAAGCAATGATGACAAAAAACGCCTTACGCTTAAAAGCGTCTCGAGCGATGTCGGCTGCTTTTACAAACGAGCTTGTGGCAAAAAATAAAAAACCGCAAGAAATGCTTACGGACGAGGAAGCTACAGCCGTTATTGCTCGTATGGCCAAACAGCGCAAGGATTCCATCGAACAATTTAAAAAGGGAAACAGAGATGATCTGGCAAAAGAAGAACAAGCGGAACTTTCTATTTTGGAAACTTATTTGCCGAAATTAATGGACAAAAGAGAAGTGGAGGAAATTGCTCACGCAGAAAAAGAAAAGCTCGGCATTATGGACGTGACGAAGAAGGGAATGCTGATGTCCGCGTTAATGAAGGAATTAAAAGGCAAAGCAGATGGAACTATGGTAAAAGAAGTTGTTGACTCACTTTTTTAATATACCCTTATGGATACAGTAAACCTCTTAAGGAATTTGATTGAAAACTATCAGGGGTTGGTGTATTTTTTTATTTTTCTAGGGCTTATTGTTGAGGGAGAATTTATTCTACTAGCGACCGGAATACTTTTTCACCTTGGCGCTTTGAATGTTTATTATACTTTATTTTTTATTATTTTAGGATTGTCGTCTAAAACACTGCTGGGATATTATATTGGCAGTATTCTCCGTGTTAAATGGGAACATACTAGATTTTTAAAATATCTTGAAAAAAGAGTTTTGTCCGTGATGCCACATTTCAAGCGGAAACCTTTTTGGTCTATTTTTATTTCTAAATTTATAATCGGAATTAATAATATCGTCATTATTTTTGCTGGCTATCAAAAAATATTTTTTAAGAAATATTTAAAAGCAGAATTTTGTTCCACTATTATCTGGGCTCCGGCCTTGATATGGATTGGTTACTTTTTTTCTTATACTGCTTTGCATATTAGTCGAGAGATCTGGAGATTTTCTGTGACAGTGATGGTTCTGACAATATTGTTTATGTTGTTTGATAGACTGGTCGGTTGGGTTTATGGTATCTTTGAAGAATTTTATGACGACACAGAATAAAAAATTAGTCACCCACAACGGTTCTTTCCACTGCGACGATATTTTTGCTACAGCTATATTTAGTCTTTATTTTGAGAAAAGAGGTGAAACTTTTGAAATAATTCGCACTCGCGATGAAGAGGCAATAAGTAATGCTGATTATGTTTTTGATGTTGGAGGAATATATGATGAGGATAAAAATAGATTTGATCATCATCAGAAAGATGGCGCAGGTAAACGCGAGAATGGTATAGAATATGCTTCTTTTGGCTTGGTTTGGAGAAAATTCGGCATAAAACTCTGTGTTGACACAAAAGTTGTTGACCTTGTAGACAAGATATTAGTTGCGCCGATTGATGCCGGAGACAATGGTTTTGATTTGGTGGAAAATAAACATGAAATTTCACCATATTTTATTCATCGCGTTTTTTCTGCAATGGAGCCGACGTGGCGAGAAACGAATTTAGATAAAGATGAAATATTTTTAGAATGTGTGAAAATGGCCAAAGTTATTTTATCTCGTGAAATAACTCAGGCCAAAGACAGCATTCTCGCTGAAGATTTAGTCATATCAATTTACAACAATACAGGAGATAAAAAAATTATTGTTTTAAATAAGCATTATCCTTATGAACATATTCTATGTGATTTTTCTGAACCTCTTTTTGTAATTTATCCGAGAGAGATAGATAATACTTGGACTATAAAAGCGGTACTAGATGATTTTAAAAGTTTTAAAAATAGAAAAAATTTTCCGGCACCTTGGGCGGGGCTTCGAAGTGAAGAATTACAGAAAATTACTGGGGTAGAGGATGCTATTTTTTGCCATCGGGGACTTTTTTTGGTAGTAGCTAAAACAAAAGAAGGAGCTATTAAATTGGCGCAAATTGCTGTAGAATCCTAGATATGGCATTTATTGATGAAATAAATATATACGCAGAAGCTGGAAGGGGTGGAAATGGCGTCGTACGCTGGCGTCAAGAGAAATTTATTCCGAAGGGTGGACCGGCCGGAGGAGACGGTGGACGGGGTGGAGATTTTTTTATAGTGGCTGTGCGTGATGTGCATATACTTTCGAAATATAAAGCGAAAAAAAGTTTTGTTGCTGGTAGGGGTGAAGATGGCGGAAATAAAAGTTTGCACGGGAAAAATGGCGCAAATTTTGTTTTAGAATTACCTGTTGGTTCTATTATTACTCGTACAGATACTGATGAGAGATGGCAACTCACCAAAGAAGGAGAAAAAATAATGTTGCTCAAAGGTGGCTATGGTGGTTTTGGCAATGAACATTTTAAAAGTTCTATAAATACTACTCCGCAAGAACATAAAGAGGGTCAAGATGGAGAAAGAGCAAATTTCAAAATAGAATTGGAACTTTTTGCAGATATTGGTTTGATTGGACTTCCAAATGCGGGAAAGAGTTCACTTTTAAATTCTTTAACGAATGCTCAAGCGCGAGTCGGGGATTATGCTTTTACTACTCTTGATCCAAATTTGGGAGATTTTTATGGTTACATCATTGCCGACATTCCAGGGATTATTGAAGGAGCTTCGGAAGGTAAAGGTTTGGGCGTAAAATTTTTACGACATATTAAACGCACAAAAATGCTAGCGCATCTGGTGTCTTTTGAAAATGAAAACTTAATGAAGATTTATAAAGAGATTCGTAAAGAATTAGCAAAATATGATAAAAAGTTAGGTTTGGGCTCTGAAGGTTTATCATCCAAGCAAGAAATAATAATTTTAACTAAGACGGATGTAGTAGAAAAAGAAAAAAATATAGCTAAAGCCGTGAAAGCATTTGAAAAACTGACCACCGCCAAAGGCGGGGCAAGTAAAAAAGTTTTTACGATTTCTCTTTTTGATGATAAAATGGTGAAGAAATTCAGTGACAGTTTGGCAAAGATTTTAAAGAAAATATAAATATTATGAGGAGAGATTACGATTGACATGTCTACTAACTCGAACATATGTCTGAGATAGTAGATATAAAAAATTATTATATAATAGATAACATGAGAGGAGAAATAATTTATAAAATTTTAGACTCTTTGGGAAATAAAGTATTTAATTATGTAGATTTTGTAAATGCTTTTTTAAAAGCGGGGTATGGGGCAAGTGGTGGAAAAATTAGATATGAATTTTCTAAAATACAAGATAAAAGAATAAGTTCAGAATTAAATAAACAAAAGATAATTAATTTTAAAAAATATTTGTTTAAATTAAAAAGTGAAGGGTTAATTTTAGAAAATAATTCAGAACAGATTTATTTAAGTACTAAAGGGAAAAATAAGTTAAATATTTTTAAAAAATCTTTTCCTTTAAATAAAAATTTATATAAGGAAAAAATGGGAGATAAAGTCATAGTCATAAGTTATGATATTCCAGTTGCTTTTAATAAAGAGAGAAATATATTGAGAGATATGTTGCGAATGCTTAATTTTCATTTAGTTCACAAAAGCGTATGGGTTGGAAAAGTAGCATTATCTAAAAGATTTATTGCTGATTTAAATCGACTTGGTATTTTAGATTATGTAGAAATCTTAGAGGTTACAAAAAACGGAACTTTAAAATCAAAAAATTAATTTTTGTATTTTTATATTTTCTACTAACTCCTACATATGTTCGAGATAGTAGATAGTATGTTAAGAAACAAATAGTATTTCACCTTTATTTTTAAAAATGCTATAGTTTATATATGAAAAAAGTGCTTAAAATATTTATTCATTGTATTCCTGTTATTGTAATGATTGGGCTCATACCACTGATTCAGAATGATAATCTTCTTACAATTCTATATGTTATATTTATTATTGGATTATTATTTTTTTTAAAATGTAAAAAAAATGATTTAATTGCTTTATTTTTTGGTTTGATCGTAATTACTTTTTTTGAATATATATTTGTAAGTACAGGAGTAGAAATTTTTACTAGAAATTCTTTACTGGGTATTATGCCATTATGGTTACCATTTTTGTGGGCGTATGGCTTTGTTGCTATTAAAAAATCATTAGAAATCTTAAATAATCATGAATAAATATTATTCGACAATTGGTCTAGAGATACACGCTGAACTGTCTACTAAGACGAAGATGTTCTGCGGTTGCAAAAATAATCCGGATGAGAAAAAACCAAATATAAATATTTGTCCTGTATGCATGGCACACCCGGGGGCATTGCCAGTTTTAAATAAAAAAGCGATAGAGAATGTGATCAAAGTTGGCATTGCTATCGATGGAGAGATTGCAAACTTTACAGAATTTGATCGAAAGAATTATTTTTATCCAGATATTCCAAAAGGGTATCAGATCTCACAATATAAATATCCGATAGTCTCTGGCGGGGTTTTGGCTGGTTTTGATATTACGCGTGTGCATTTAGAGGAAGATACAGCGAACAATAAACACAAGGAAGGAGCTTTCCCAAAAGACGGTCTTTTGGATTCTTCCCCAAAGACCGTCTTTTGGGAAGAAGGATATTCATTGATTGATTTCAATCGCGCTGGAGTGCCACTGATGGAGTTGGTGACTGAACCACATACTTTTGAAAGTTCCGAAGAAGCTTCAAAAAATGCGACTAAATTTGCCAAAGAATTTCAACTTTTGCTTTGGTATTTAGATGTGTCTGAAGCAAATATGGAAAAAGGGGAGATGCGAGTAGAAGCAAATATTTCTGTATTTACCGACTCTAAAAAGTTTGGTACAAAAGTAGAAGTGAAAAATTTGAATTCTTTTCGTAGTGTGGAACGTGCGATAAAATTTGAACTGGACAGAATGACAAAGCTTTTAGAAGAAGGAAAGAGTGAAGAAATAGTGCAAGAAACTCGTGGCTGGGATGAAAGTAAACAAAAAACTTTTTCACAAAGAAAAAAAGAATCGAGTGAGGATTATAGATATTTTCCAGAACCAGATTTACCAAAATTAAAATTACACGAAGGTTTTGATTTAGAAAAAATTAAAAAAGAATTACCAGAACTCCCAGAAGCAAAGCGTGCACGATATAAAAAAGATTTTGGAATTAAGGACGAAGATATTGAAGTGTATATTAATGATATTAAGTTGGGTGCTTGGTTTGAAGAAGTTGCTAAGATTTTAAATGATAAAGAAAAAATAAAAATTGCATCAAATTATATAACTACAGATTTTATTGGTATTAAGAAAGCTAACTTGGCGGCAAAACCGCCAAGTTCAAAGAATTTTTCTGAATTAATTACTTTGTTTGCTGAAAATAGTATATCTTCTCGTGTTGCAAAAGATATTTTAGCTATGATTGCAATTAGAGATGAGTCGCCTGAAAAAATTGCAACAGAACAAAATTTATTTCAAAATTATGACGAAGATGCACTAAAGAATTTATTACAGAAAATTATTTCTGAAAATTCTGACGTCGTGGCTGTTTATAAGTCTGGTAAAGAAAACGCTATTATGTCTCTCGTCGGCAAAATCATTAAAGAATCAAATGGTTCTGCAAACCCACAAATCGTTATTAAATTATTAAAAGAAATGTTAAAATAAATTCATGAAAACACTTCGTGAATATATAAAAGAAGCGGAAGAAAAAGGTACGGCTATCGGACATTTTAATATTTCAAATTTAGAAGCATTTCATGGCATTTATAAAGCCGCGAAGAGTTTAAATGTGCCGGTAATTATTGGTCTTTCTGAGGGAGAAGAAGATTTTGTCGGAAGAAACGAAGCTATTGGCTTAATACATGAAGTGAAAGAAAAAGAAAATTTCCCTATCTTTCTAAATGCCGATCATCATTATAGTTTTGAAAGAGTAAAGCTCGCTGTGGATGCAGGTTTTGATTCTATTATTTTTGACGGCGCGAATTTGAGCTTTGAAGAAAATGCAAAAATTACAAAACAATGCGTAGAATATGCGAAAAGTGTAAATCCAAATATTCTTGTCGAAGCTGAGCTCGGATACATCGGTTCTGGTTCAAATATAAAAGATGTTATTCCTGAAGGCGCAGGTATTTTAACAAAACCTGAAGAAGCGAAAAAATTTGTGGAAATGACAGGCGTAGATATGCTTGCTCCATCCGTCGGTAGTATTCATGGACTTATAAAAAGTGGTAAGCCCCACATAGATGCAGAACTCGTCGCAGAGATAAAAAGAGTTACGGGTATTCCACTTGTATTACATGGTGGTTCTGGTTTGCGTGATGAAGATTTTACAAATGCAATTAAAGCAGGTATTTCTATCATTCATATAAATACAGAGATACGTGTGGCTTATGATGAAGCTTTAAAAAAGTCCCTAGCCAAAAATCCAAACGAAGTCGCTCCATACAAAATCTTGGAACCCGCAGTGGATGTTATTTACGAAGTAGTATTAAATAGATTAAAACTTTTTAATAATATCAAATAGATTTCCTCTTTTAGTATTATTCCAATGTTCTATAGAATGTTAGAATGAAAAACAAATTAGAATATAAAAAACTTGAAAGAATTGTAAAGGGAATAGCCAATCATAGAAGATTGCAGATCTTGGATTTATTGGAAAAAGAACCAGAGTTGTCAGTTCAGGAAATATCAGAACGACTGAAATCAGAAATGAAAAATATTTCTGCTCATATTACCAAGATGGCTATTTCTGGATTGCTTATGAAAAGGAGTGATAGTAAATCAATACGACATAAATTAACAAAACGAGGAATTGTTATTCTAAAGTTCGTTAGAATGTTGGAATAAAATAATATAAATTATGTTTGAAGAAAAAACTATAAATGCTTTAAAATGGATTGTTGGAATTTTAAATAAAAAAAATATTCCTTATCAAGTAAGTGGTGGTTTTGCTGCTAAAATTTATGGTTCAAATCGTCCTCTAAATGATATTGATTTTGATATTTCAGAAAATAATTTTAATTTAATACTTCCTGAAGTTTCACCATATATTATTTATGGTCCAAGTCAGTATCGTGATGAAAAATGGGATGCGTATTTAATGACTTTAAATTTTAATGGACAAGAAATCGATATTTGTGGAGCAGATAAAACTAAAATAACTAATAAAGATAAAAATAAATGGATTCCTATTCCAGTGGATTTGTCTAAAACTGAAGAAATAGAAATTAAAGATATAAAGATAAAGGTTATTTCCCCAGAAGATTTAATTATGTATAAAAAATATCTTGATGGTGCTCATCAAGTTGAAGATATAAATGCAGTAAAAAAATTTCTTTTGAAAAAATAATGATATAATTAGGAAGTGAAAGACGAAATTAAATTATTTTTTAAAGGAGATGTGGACGATAGTGAAGAGACGCTTTTAAAATATTCGCGTGATGCGAGTCTTTTAAAGGTGCGACCGCAGATAGTTCTTTTTCCAAAAGACAAGGAAGATGTAAAAAAGATAGTGAAATGGGTGCAAGAAAATAAAGATAAATATACTGATCCGGAAAGAAATGAAGAATATAAAAATCTTTCCATCACGGCGCGTTGTGCGGGGACGGATATGTCTGGTGGAGCTATTGGCGAGTCTATAATAATGGATTTTTCTCGCTATATGAATAAATTGGTTAAATTTGAACCAGAGAAAAAGTTCATCACCGTAGAGCCGGGGATGTTTTATCGAGATTTTGAAAAAATTACTTTGGAAAAAGGATTAATCTTACCTTGTTATACAGCGTCAAAAAGTTTGAATGCTATGGGGGGTATGTATGGAAACAATTCTGCGGGAGAACGAACTTTAAAATATGGAAAAACAGAAGATTATATTATTTCTGCAAAAGTTGTTTTGGCTGATGGTAATGAATACATAGTGAAGTCACTCAACCAAGCTGAATTAAATAATAAAATAAATCGAAATAACTTTGAGGGAGAAATTTATAAAAATATTTTTAATTTAATAAAGAACAATGAATATGAAATAAAAGCTTCTAAACCAAATGTTCATAAAAATTCTGCTGGATATTATATTTGGAACGTGATGAATAATGGTGTTTTTGATTTAAATAAATTACTTGTCGGTTCGCAGGGAACTTTAGGCATTGTGACCGAGATAACTTTTAAACTTATACCAAACAATAAATATTCAAAATTAGTGGTTATTTTTATGAATGGAGTAGCTCCACTTGGGCGTTTGGTAGATGAAATTTTACAGCTTAATCCGGAAACGCTTGAAGCATATGATGACAAAACAATGAAGTTAGCAGTGAAATTCTTCCCAGACTTTTTGAAAAATAAAGGGTTGAAGGAAATGATAAAGTTTATGTTTAGCTTTATGCCATCATTTTTTATGATGTTGACCGGCGGTTTTCCGAAGTTAATTCTCTTAGCAGAGTTCGCCGGTAGTAATGGGGAGGAAGTAAATAAACAATGCTTGAAACTACGGGAAAAAATAAAAGGTTTTAAGTTGAAAGTACATATTACTAAAGACCAAGCAGAAGCAAATAAATATTGGGACATTCGTCGAGAAAGTTTTGCTCTTTTACGCAAACATGTAAAAGGTATGCACACTGCTCCTTTTATTGATGATATTATTGTGCGTCCAGAATTTTTACCGAAATTTTTGCCGGAATTGAATGTTATTTTAAGTAAATATGATTTGATGTTTACTTTGGCTGGACATGCTGGAGATGGGAATTTTCATATTATTCCACTAAT
>JBBUBO010000032.1:6005-9877 GCA_038058205.1 Patescibacteria group bacterium | reverse complement strand
CAGAACTATTTCTATTGGTAATACCAACAACGAAAGAGAGCTCTTCTCCACCAGCGACAAAATTATTTCCGAGAATTGAAATATCAATATTGTCATTGGAAACGGTATTGCCTCCAGCAAAAAATACGTAGCCAGCGTACAATAGAGTCAAAAGAAAAAAGACCAAAGAAAATCTGAAAAATTTTTTAAATAAGGAAGTTTTCATGAAAAATTTATCGGAAGAATTAAAAGCGTCTGCGTCCACCCGTTCTCCATTCATCCAAACATCTGGAACATTTACCCTATTTGAATGAGAAAAAGTATCTCGATGCTCTATCTTTGTTTGGTAACCTTTGCTGAAAAGTTTATTTTTGAGTTCTTCTACTCTGTTTAGTTTATTTCTGTCATTTGGTGGCATTAGAAAATTATACCACACATTACAAGTGTGTTTCCTTTAATGCTTTGTTTATTTGACGCAACGCTTGAGCTCTGGACTTTGAAACTTCAAATACTAAATTCTCTTCAAAAGGAGATTTGATGAGATTCTGCAAAATGTCATCTGCGCCAATGTACCCTAGATTGTTCAAGATGCGCAAAACAATAATTATCTCAATATTGCGCAAGTCTGTTTTATTTTCAGTTTTTTCTAAAATAGATAAGCCGTTGATGAGGTCTGTAAACAAAATTTCGTTCGGCTCGACACCAGCGAGCAAACGTTTTAATAAACGCGCAACATTTACTAAAACCTTAAAATTTTCTGGTTGTTTAATAATGTCTTCCAATTTATTTGTCTTACTAGCACTAGTTATACGAAAAATATTTTTGCCGGACACAAGGTCGATTTTTAGATAAGCGAAATCTTGCAAAACAAAACGTAATTTGGAAGACATTTTGCGCACGCCCTGCGCCGTGGCTCTTATCATTCCTAGATCGCGCGTAAAAATTGAATAGTATTTACCCGCTTCTCCAAAATTCCTACTGCTCAATATTATTCCTTCTGTGTGATAAATGTGATGCATTTTTATTTATCAATTTTTACCTTAAAGACCAACTCGTCTATTTTTACTTCATTTCCGTCATTATTTTCAAATTTTATTTCCGAAACTAAAACAGTTTTTTTCATATCAGTTTCAAATTTTTGAATTAATGTTTTTCCCTTTTCGTTTGTTTCCACAGAAATTGAAATTACATCACTCGGAGTCAATCCCATTTTTTTGCGCATATCTTGCAAAGCTCGCACTAATTCTCGATAATCCCCCTCTTGTTTTAATTCTGGAGTAATTTCTGTATCTAAAGTAACCTTGGTGATACCTAATTTAATTTTTACAAGATAAACAATATTTTTTATATTTAATTCATCTTTAATAATATCAATATACTCATCCGGCAATTTTTCAGCAATGATTTCTAATTTATTAAGTGGTTGACGAACTTTAATACCAGCTTTCTGGCGTGCTTCAAGTCCAAAAGTCACAATATCTCTGACTGTTTCCATTCTGTCTAATACTTTTTGTTTTCCAAAAGAAAAGGGGCTAAACTTTTTCTCAGGCCATCTTTCTAAATGCACACTTTCTTCTTCAGTAATATTTCTCAATTTCAACCAAATATCTTCAGCCGAAAGTGGAGCAAATGGCGCCATAATTTTCGCCAAAGATTTCAAAACAAAATATAAAGTTTGTTTTGCTTCTACTTCCCCTTCTTTTATTCTCTCTCGTGAACGACGTAAATACCAAGTAGATAAATCTCCGATAAATTCACGCATGCTTCGCACACCTTCCAACAATTTATAATTATCTAAATTTTCTGTGGTTAATTTTATCAATTCGTCTAATCTAGCAAAAATCCAAAGATCCAAAACATTAGACCTCTCCCCAACCCCTCTCCTTATCAAGGAGAGGGGCGAAGGGGTGAGGTTCTCTTTTTCTAAATCCCTATCACGATAAAGTTCGTAAAATGCTAAAACATTATACAACAAACCGAAAACTTGCTGGTGCAAAAGCGCCACAGTTTTCTCATCGAAGTTTTTTGACTCTCCCGGTTGATTTACCGAATACATCCAAAGTCGAAGAGTATCAACACCATATTTATCCATCATAATCCACGGATCCACAATATTGCCAAGAGATTTAGACATTTTTTTACCCTTCTCATCCAATAAATGCCCAAGACAAATAACATTTTTATATGCTTTTCCTCTACCCATCAACACACCCACAGCGTGCAAAGTATAAAACCATCCACGTGTCTGATCTATTGCTTCACAGATAAAATCTGCCGGATACAAAATCTTCTGTTCTTTTTTGTTTTCTGCCCCGTACCAAGTCATAGACTTTGGTTCGGGGTCAAATGGATAATGATCTTGAGCAAAAGGCATTGCTCCAGAATCAAACCACACATCCATCACTTCGCGAGTTCGCACTAAGTTTCCGCTACATTCGCAGACAAGCGGAATATTATCAATATATGGCCTATGCAAATCAAGCTCATAATTTTCATTGTGTGGAATAGATACAAAATCCAAATTCCTCATTTCTGCATTAGTAAAATGTTTAAATTCTGAATTCACTTTTTTCTCCAACATTTCCGAATGTCTAAAAAGTCCGCCTGTCATCTTTATGGATTCGTCTACATCATATCCGCTCAAAATAGCAAACATCATCCACAAAGGTGAACCGTGCGAAATGATTAAAATATTTTTATTTTTATATTTTTCTTCCAATTCATAAAACAAATCTCCAATCCTTTTTTTGACATCCATTACTGATTCTCCGTGGTCAATCGGTTCTAAAAATCTTTGTCTTTCACTATCAAACATCTTGTGATATTCATCCCAAGATTTTCCATCAAAATCTCCAGCATTTAATTCTGCCAATCTTTTTTCAAAAATTATTTCTGTATTTTTTAAGTCCAAACTTTCTTTTAAAATATCAAAGGTCTCTCTGGTTCGCACAAGTGGCGACACTAAAACAATATCAAATTTTTCATTTTTTAATTTCTCTGCGGATTCTTCTACTTGCTCCTTTCCCTTTTTTGTTAAATGATCCGGATTTTCCTCTCGCGAAGATACTACACCATGCATGCCTGCTTTGACATTACTCTCGGCTTCGCCATGACGCATGACAAAATATTTATTGCCGGACTTTTTAGTCTTATCTTTTAATTCAGCAATACTACCAACGACATCCGTCTCTTTACAATCCTCGCATATCCAGACCGGTAACGGCGTCCCCCAATAACGCTCACGAGAAATAGCCCAATCTTTTATCTCTTTGAGCCATTCACCAAAACGCCCTTCACGAGTGTGCGCCGGTTCCCAATTTATATTTTTATTTTCTTCAATTAATTGTTTTTTAATTTTTGGATCAGACATTCTGATATACCAAGAATCTCTCGCGTAATATATGAGCGCAGTTTTACAACGCCAACAATGTGGATAAGAGTGTTCGTATTTTTCTTTTTTAAATAAAAGTCCGCGATGTGCCAAATCTTTTATTACATCCACAGCCACATCATCATCCCCGCCTGCCAATTCGCGGGCAGGTTTTACAAAACGTCCTTCGAAAATTCCTGTACCAGATAAAAATTTCCCGTCCAATCCAACTAAATGATGTTTTGGTAAACCTATTTTAGTTCCAAGTTCAAAATCATCTTGACCATACATCACGGCAGTATGCACGATGCCAGTACCATCAGACGTGGTCACAAAATCCGCAACATAAACTTTATATGCTTTATCTAATTTACTTTTTTCATTTCCAGAAATAGTATTCGATAAATATGGATATAACGGTTCATACTGCATACCCACCATATCTCTACCTTTATGTTCGGCGATGATTTCATAAGGACCATCAATTATAGAAAGTCTCTCTTTGGCCAATACCAAAATCTCT
>JBBUBO010000032.1:0-5995 GCA_038058205.1 Patescibacteria group bacterium | reverse complement strand
TCGAATCTTCTCTCCGACAGCGAGAGCCACGTTTCCCGGCAAAGTCCACGGCGTAGTGGTCCAAGCCAAAAAGTATGCTTTATCAAAACCAACAATTTTAAATTTTGCCGTCACTGACAAATCTTTTACATCTTCATAACCTTGAGCAAGCTCGTGTGAAGAAAGTGCCGTACCACAACGTGGACACCAAGGCACCACTTTATAATCTTTATATAAAAGTTTTTGTTCGTTTATTTTTTTTACAATATTCCAAACGGACTCTATATATTCATTTTCGTAAGTCACGTAAGGATGCTCTTGATCCACCCAATATCCAATGCGGGTCGTGAATTTATTCCAAATATCCAGATACTCCCAGACACTTTCTTTGCATTGCTGGTTAAACTTTTCTATACCATATTCTTCTATCGCTTTTTTAGAATTTAAACCAAGCTTTTTTTCTACTTGAAGTTCTACTGGTAAGCCGTGAGTGTCCCAACCGCCTTTTCGACGCACATGAAAACCACGCATTGTTTTATAACGAGGAATAGCATCTTTAAAAGCTCGCGCTTCTAAATGGTGAATACCGGGCTGACCGTTGGCCGTTGGAGGACCTTCATAAAAAATAAATTCTTTTTGGCCTTCACTTTGTTCTAAAGATTTTTCAAAAATTTTATTCTCTTGCCAAAATTCCAAAATAGCTTCTTCGCGAAGAGCTGTTTCTGATTTCTTCGCCTCGCCAAAGCTTTCAGCGACGGCGGGTTTGTCTTCTTCATTCATCCCAGTACTAAAATTTTAAATTTTTAATAAAAATATTCATTCTTTTCTTACTTTCTAACTATATTTAATTATAATAACATTTATCCAAAAATTTAGTACGGGACAGGTCTTCTTCTTTTAATATCAAAAAGGGCTGAATTGTAAATGAATCACCCAGAAACTAGAAAGCGGATGGCGTGAAAAATCCACACCACCCGCTCATTTGATCATATCCTCACAGAATCGTGAGAATATTTGTTACCGGTGATCATAACCCTGGATGTGGGTTAGACCACCGCGCCCGTGCCGGAAGAAGATGCGCCATCACAGAAGACCAGGCTCGATTGCGCCGTCGGGGTCAGTTGGACCACATGGGCACCCAGAGCCGTCTCGGTATTCGTGTCGACGTCGTCGGCCACGCTGGAGGTAGAGATCGCCATCACATTGGTCGCCGGAGTTATACCCGCCATCATCGCCGTCTCTTCGCGATTGAAAGGGTTCGGGTAGCACTTGCCGACGATCCCAGCGTTTGCGATGTTCGCCACCCCCACATTCGCCACGAAAGGAGTAACGGTAGCCTTCTGGGTCACCGGATCTGCGCTCTGCTTGTCGATGCTCTTATCGCTGTTCACCATAGCCATGGTGACAGCCCCGTTGGTGTTCAGGGAATCGTTGGTGGCCTGCTCGAAGGCCACGGAATGCACTGCTTCAGCGTTGTCGAGCACTGTGCCCACCAGACCTTCTTCGCTGGTGGCCACCTGGGTCATCACCTGGGTATTCGAAGTTGCCTTCTCCATGGCCATGCTGGTGGTCGTTGACCACGCGATGGCCATCATCACAGCCAGGGCTACGCCCAGGCACTGCAGAATCTTTTTCACTTGGACCTCCACAACAGGTTAAAGTTTCCCGTTTCCTATTCAACGTCACCCTGTGACGTTGTTACAAACAAGACTTGGACCACCTCCTCTCTCTGGGAGAATTGTTTAAGAACTGTCTTTAGGGAAAAAATCCCCCAAAGTCAATGTCGACGAGCAAATATTTATCTAACTAAATCATGACACATAATATTACTCACGCAACTCGGGGTGTGGATAACTACTAGGAATAACTTACATCTTTTCGGGAACTTTAATACCGAGAAGTTGCAAACCTTGTTTCATTACGAAAGAAAAAGCAAAAGTAAGAGCCACTTTGTAACTAGAATTTTTATCTTCTTTTTTTACAATAATATTGTTGCCGTAAAAGCTGTTGAAAGAGCGCGCGACTTCTATCAAATAATTTGCAATATAGTGGGGTTCATATTCTTTTGCAGAACGTAAAACAATTTCCGGAAATTTGTACAACATTTTTTCTACTTCAAAAATTTCCGACGAAAAAGCATGCGGGTCCGGCAAGACATCTTCCTTTTTAGCTTTTTCTAAAACAGAATTTGCTCGCGTATATGTGTATTGCAAATATGGACCGGAATCCCCTTCGGTAGAAATAGATTCATCTATATTATAAACAATGTCACTATTTGAAGATGAACGAAGGATGGAATATTTTATCGCTGATACACCCACCATCTCTGCAATTTTATTTTTCTCCTCTTCGTCCCACATACGATCTTGCATTTTTTCACCTATCAAAGCTATAGTGTCGCGAACCAAAGATTCACCAGTCACCACATTTCCTTTTCTAGAACTCATTTTCCCTGAAGAGAGACGCATCATGCCGTGCGTGAGGTGTAGCATCTTTTTCGCATGCTCAGGATGAATCAAGGAAATGGCTTTTGTCACGACTTTCATATAATCTGCCTGTTCATTTGCTGTCACAACAATAGATAAATCTAGGTTTGGTTCAGTTTTAAATTTCTCTTCATTTAGACCAAGCTCTTTAGTCTCATAAGTCGGTAAATTGTCAGAAGTTATAAATACTCGAGTATGGAGCTTTTTATCAAATTCTTCGCCTTTAAAAACTACGGCGCCATCACTTTTTTCAAAAATCCTTCGACTATCCTCAGGACCTACAGCTTTCCCTAAATTATCACGAACAATTATTTCTCCAATTGGCGCCATTTGGCTTTCCAAAAAGTAAAAATCAAACTTTGTGCCAAGTATTTTATATAAATCCTCAAAAGCTTCCATCGTTACTTTAAAACCCCAATCATATATGTCATTTATTTTTTCATCTTCCTTGCTATAAAGTTTTTTATTTATTTCATCAATTTCTTTCTTTGCTTTTTCATCTGTCTCATAAACTCCTGCGCCTTCAGAATATGCTTTGCCGATATTTTGTGCCTGAAAAGCCAGAGTACCGAGCCTGTCCTGCAACCTCTCATCTTTTAGTAAACCATAAATAGCTTTCGCCACATGAAGCCCGATATCTCCTTGATAATTTGCGCGAGAAATTTCTGCGCCAGAGTGCGCCAAAATTCGCGCGATAGATTCCCCTATCGCATTCGTCATCAAGTGGCCTATATGAAAAGGCTTAAAAGGGTTCGGATCCGTGTACTCCACCATTATTTTTTTACCGGACAAATTGCTATTTTTGCCTACATTCTCGCCTTGATTTAAAATTTCCTCCACCGAAGAAGCAAAAAACTTTCGTGACAAATAAAAATTTATAAAACCCGCAGAACTTTTAATTTCCGAAATCAATTCTCCAAGGTCAGACCTTTTTAAATTCTTAAGGTCTGACCTTAATTCGGAAATTATTTTTTCCGCCAATTCTTTTGGGTTAGTTTTTATTTCTTTTGCACAAACCAAAGCAACATTTGTCGAAAAATCACCATTCTTAAAATCCTCTGGATGCTCCAACACAAAACTGCTCACCTCTATGTCCAGATTTTTCAATGCATCTTTAATTAAATTTTTTATTTTGTCTTGCATTTTATTTATGACCTGTGCTTCCTTCACGTCCAGCACCACGTACTGTCTGTGATATTTCTTCAACTTCTATTATCTCACAATGTTCAAATTTTTGTATCACCATCTGCGCCACTTTATGACCTTTTTCTAATACAACTTCTTTATCTAAAGTATTTAACATGCTCATAATAATTTCTCCTCTATATCCAGCATCAATCACTCCACCCATCACTTTTAACCCTACATTGAAAGCAACGCTAGTCTTGTCCCAAATAAGTCCAACATGACCTTCTGGGATTTCTACTGCCACCCCTGTATGCACTCTCTCTTGTTTTTTGGGCGGAAAAACTACAGTCTCTATGGCATAGAAATCCATCCCCGCATCTCCTGGATGCCCATGTGTCGGCAATTTTGCATCTTTATGTAATTTTTTAACTTTTATTTTCATTTCAAAATCTTTTTTACTTTCTCATAAATTTCTTTATGTATATTTTCGCGCGTATCTATCTCGCCATTTTTTGCGCAATCGATTTTAATCCAGCCCTTTTGCGTCTTGGCGAGCCAGAGCGCAGCCTTAATTGAATTTTTTTGAAATTCAAGATCAACTTCGTGTACATCTTTTTTATTTCCGGAATATGCGCGAACAGATGCCTTATTCCTTTCTTCTATTAATTTTAGAATAATATTCATCGGAAGACTCAAATAAAAGACAATATCCGGTCTTGGAATTTTAAAAACTTCATACTCCATCTCATCCAGCCATTTGATAAATGCTTCTCTTTTTTTTGTATTGGCTATTTTCCCTCCTTGATGAATCTGATTCGCCGTCGCATATCTATTTGCAACCACAATATATCCTTTATCAAGCCAACGTTTTATTTTAGCCGAAGACTCCCATCTATCTGCCGCATACGCTATCGCCGCAATTTTCGGATGTATATTTATCCAATTATAATATTGCTCAGAAAGACAATGACCGATAAATTTACCAAAAAAGTTTTTATAATATTCCGGAAAGTCCAGTAGCTTCACAATGTGTCCATCACGCCTTAAGGCTTTTGCCAAAAGTTCTACCTGTGTATGCTTCCCACTCCCATCCGTACCATCTATTACAATGAGCTTTCCTCGTTTTGTCATAAAGAAAATATAACACCAAAAAGCTTAAATTAAAAATTACTCTATTCCACTTTAGTTAAGTAAAGTAGATAATAGTCTATTTGTTAAGTGATTGCATTTCAAATGAATTTATCACTAAGTCGTCATCTATATTTACGAGATATGCCAAAGCTTCGGCTGGTTGTTCCACTTTCATTGCTGTACTAAAATCTGTCCTTTTATCTTCTGCTTTGCCAAAAATATTTGTATGGATAAACCCCGGATAAAATCCAACGACGCTGATATTGTGTGGGGCAAGTTCTAATTGCATGCATTTTGTAAAACCAGTCACTGCCCACTTGGAAGCATTATAAACAGAGCGTTCAGATTTTGCAGTCAGGCCTGCTTGTGAACTGACATTTATAATCCTGCCATGTTTTTGTTTTTTTAATTGAGGCACGAGTATATTTGTCGTCAAAATAGTCCCAAAAGTATTTACTAAAATAACATTCTTGATTTCTTCAGGACTATTTTCTTCTATTGGTCCTTTAATCCAAACTCCAGCGCAATTTATCAAACAATCGACTTTTTTATGTTTTTTTATAATTTGTTCAAATGCATTTTGCACTTGTTCAATATTCGTAACATCACAGATAATTCCATCACACTTTAATTCTTTTGCGGTTTTTTCTACTTCTTTTATATTTTTGCCCAAGATAACAACTTTATTTTTACTAGCCAAAATTTTGGCTGTTGCTTTTCCTAATCCACTATTCCCTCCTGTAATTACAATTACTTTTTTCATCCCGTACGAAATAGGACGCGTACGTTTACGCTTTCTTGTCCTTTTTATTATTTATAATATCTTTAATCAATTTCATAATTTTGTTTATTTTATGCGTCCGCGATTTCGTTCGGGATTACACAAACCTCTTCGGTATTGGAAACTTTTTGGCTAAAATTTTAATTTCTTTATGCGCAGATTCTTTTATTTTTTTGTCGTCTTTATTTTTCAAAACTTTTATCATCAACTCTGCGACTTTTTTACATTCACGCTCTTTAAAACCACGCGTAGTGATTGCCGGAGTGCCAAATCGAATACCAGAGGGATCCATGGGTTTTCTCGGATCATCGGCAATCATGTTCATGTTGAGCGTTATGCCCACTTCATCAAGCACCGTCTGCGCTTCTTTGCCCGTCACCCCCAGTGAGCCGTATATATCAACCAGAACACAATGATTATCTGTCCCCCCACCACTCAATCTGATTTTATTATCCAAAAAGACATTCGCCATAGCGCGAGCATTTTTTAT
>JBBUBO010000031.1:0-3527 GCA_038058205.1 Patescibacteria group bacterium | reverse complement strand
ATAGAAAAGCTGGCGGAACCGCCAAAAACTTAAGAGATTCAAACCCAAAATACCTTGGTATTAAGCTTTCTGATGGACAAAAGGCCCAATCAGGCTCTGTTATCGTCCGTCAGCGTGGTACGGTCATTATGGCCGGCACTAACGTCTCTACTGGCAAAGATCATACCCTATTCGCCTTAAAGCCTGGAACAGTCAAATTTGGCTCAAAAAGAAAAATCTCCTTCAATGGTGCTACTGTAGTCAAAAAAGTCGTGAATGTTGTTTAAATTTTCTCCACAACCAGTTTAAAGAAAGATTTTTGGTGTTTGACTTCTATTGGTATTTCAAACTCCCCTATTTCTTTGATTGGTTTTTCGAGGACGATGAAATCTTCATCGATGTTTGCATTTTGCTGACGCTTTAATTCTTCAATAATTTCTTTTTTGTGAATAGCGGAAAAGAGGTGCCCTTTATCATTAGCCTTGCTTTTCATCATCACGATTTTACCCTTGATTTCTTCCAAATTTTTCAGTAGAAGGGTCTCTTGCACTTCCCTTTCAATTACAACTTCTTTTTTGCGAAGTTCTAATTCAGCGACAGCTTTTGGTGTTGCTGTTTGCGCGAGGCCACGCGGAATTAAAAAATTCATCGCATAACCGTCTGGTACTTCTTTTATATCGTGTCTTTTGCCTACTCTCGGCACATCTTTCAAAAATATTACTTTCATGAATTAGTTGCTAGTGACTAGTTTCTAGAACCTAGAACCTAATTACCTAATAAAATCTCGACTGCTTTATCTAGTTGTAGATCCCCGCCTGCTCCCGACTCAGGAGGGCGGGCAGGTTTTTTATTTTCTACTACGTAATCCGGAGTTAAACCTTTTTCCGCAATTATATGTCCATTTGGTGTAAGCCATTTTGCTACGGTTATTTTGAGAAGTGTGTTGGGAGTTGGATTGGTGACTTCTTGGACTGAACCTTTGCCAAAACTTTGCGTACCGACGAGCTTTGCGCGTCCATGATCTTGCATTGCGCCAGCGACAATTTCTGAAGCGGAAGCAGAACCGCCGTCAATCAGAATAACAAACTTTATTTTATCGCTAAATATGTCGTAACCCCTGCCTCTAAATATTTCAGGTCTTTTCATGTCGCCATAATCTTCCGTCACTACCACTTTTCCGGCTGGTAAGAACCAGCTTGCCACATCAACCGCTGCGTCCAAATATCCACCTGGATTTCCACGTAAATCTAATATTAATTTATCAGTGTTTGAAGTGCTGAAGTCTCTAATTGCATTCCGAAAAAGATTTGCCGAATTAGCGGAAAAACTATAAAGCCTGATGACAAAAATTCCGTCCTTGCGAAGTTCGGTGTCGAGTGTCGGTATGTCTATAATGTCCCTAACAATTTTTAATTCCAGTGGGTCTTTCTTGCCTTCGCGGTAAATTGTCAAAGCGACAGTCGTTCCCTTTTCCCCTCTGATTAATTTAATAGCTTCTTCAATGTTCATTCCCGAAGTGCTTTTATCATCGATTTTTAAAACCTTATCTCCGGGCTTGATATTTGCTCTGTAGGCAGGAGTATTTTTAAGCGGAGCTATAACAGTAAGGACTTTGTCTTTCATGCCGACTTCCATCCCTATTCCGCTGAAATTACCAGATATTTCCTCTTGAAATGACTTAGCCTCATCTGGGGTAAAAAAGACGCTATATGGGTCATTTAAAGAGCCTATAAGACCTGAAATGGCCCCATAAACCCTATCTTGGTCGGTTATTTTATCGGCTTTTGGGTATTTTTCATTTATAGTATTCCAGACCTTCCAAAAAGGAGAAAAGTCTGTTTCCGTTGTCACGGCTATTTCTTTGCCAATAATACCGGTGACTTTATCTATCTCGGGCTGATTGTTTCTTCCGACAGAAACGCCTACCAGAAAAAATAAAGAGGCAAACACCAAAGCGGCGATAACATTTTTTATATTGAAAGATTTTTGCATAATTAAATATTATTTTTCTTCAGAAAAACCATTCTCGGAAAAATTGTCAAATATTTCTTTTTTATTTTTTTTCTGGTGTTTTAATTCTTTGTACATTAAAAAACTAACATACATAAGCCCAAGTCCAGATACAGAAAATAAGATATTTTTCCAAAAATAAGGGAAACCAAGATATGGCAACACTGCTATCCAAATGCCTAAAGTTAAAAGTATATATGATCTCTGCATAGATATATTGTATTTCATAAAAATCCAAAATGCAAATTCACCCCACCCTTTACCCCCTTATTCCTTATTTAGGGGGAGGGTTGGGGAGAGGTCTTAAAATATTCCGACGCATAGACGGACATCCAGTCAAGAAGTTGTCGCATTATAGATGAAGCGCCGATGCCACCTGTAGAAGGGCCAGCTTCCATCATCATTGCAAAAGCGTATTTTGGATTTTCATATGGGAAAAAGCCGATCACCCAAGAGTTCACTTTATTTTTTTTGATACCTAGTTGCGCGGTACCAGTTTTAACAGCGACTTGCACATAAGGCACGTTTAGCGCTGTCGCTGTACCTTGGGTTACAGCCATGCGCATTCCTTGACGAACTACGTCAAAATATTCTCTCGGTAAATCGACATTAGAAAATTTATTTTCTTTTTTTATGTCGCCCAAAATAAAATGTGGAGCTAAAAGTTTGCCATTATTTGCAATAGCAGAAACAGCCCGTACCATTTCCATTGGTGTAACTTGAAAACCGTATTGCCCGATGGCAGTATGGTAAGTGTCTCCAATACGCCATATATCACCCTTGAAATTTGCCATTTTCCATTCTGGACTTGGAATCGTACCCGACTTTTCATCTGGTAAGTCTACCCCAGTTTTATCTCCAAAGCCGAAAAGTTTTGCGTATTTTTCAATGTTTGATATGCCAAGACCTTTTTGTCCCTCAAATCCCCCGCCAATTTCATAAAAATAAATGTCCGACGATACGGCGATTGCTTCCATCATATTTGTCCAGCCGTTTACTCGCCAGTCTTTGAAAACAGTTTTTTCATTCGGCACATAAGGATTCGGAATTGAAATAGAACCAGTTGAAAGAATTTTTTTATATGGATCAATCACTCCCTCAACTAATGCACCTAAAGCAAAAAATGGTTTGACGATCGAACCAGGAGTATAAAGTCCGGAAACATTTCTGTCTAGAAAGAATTTTCTTTTATCATTTATATATGTGTTGATAACAGTAGAGTCTTTGCCGAGAGATAATATTTCTGAATTATATTCTGGAAAGCTGGTGCTGGTCAAGATTTCTCCGTTTTGTATGTCCATAATCACTCCTGCTCCGCCGGTAAAATTATTACTGCGGGAGAAATTTTTAATAAAAATAAATAACTCTTTTTGAATTCGTGAATCAATAGTGGTGACTAAATCAATTCCCCTCTTTGGAGCGTTGATAATATTTTCTGAGCGAATAATCCCCTTCGCATCTATCTCAATTATTTTTGATCCATTTTCACCTTTCAATTCATCATTGTATTGTTTTTCAAGCCCATCCTTACCTCTAAA
>JBBUBO010000030.1:0-3718 GCA_038058205.1 Patescibacteria group bacterium | reverse complement strand
CAATCTGATTTTATTATCCAAAAAGACTTTCGCCATAGCGCGAGCATTTTTTATAATCTGTACGGCATATTTTTTAAATGCTGGCGTTAATGCTTCTCCAAAACATACAGCCTTGGCGGCAATAGTATTCATTATCGGTCCTCCTTGAAATCCAGGAAAAACAGACTTATCAATTTTCTTGGCAATTTCTTCATTGTCACGAGTAAGGATGAGTCCTCCACGCGGACCACGAAGCGTTTTATGGGTAGTTGTGATGATAATATCAAAACCATAGTCAAAAGGATTTTTAACAGCTTTTCCTGCAATAAGTCCAGCTATATGCGCCATATCAGCAATACATAGGGCTCCGACTTTTTTAGCAATAGCAGAAAATTTTGCATAATCAAGTTCACGAGTATAGGCAGAAAATCCGGCCATGATTATTTTTGGCTTCTCTTTCATGGCAACCTTTAACATCTCATCATAGTCAATTTCTCCGGTTTCAATATTTTTCATTTTGTAACGAATGAATCTAAAAATTTTGCTGATATAAGTTACAGGGTGTCCATGAGTTAAATGCCCACCATGAGATAAATCCATTCCCATTATCGTGTCCCCTGGCTCCATCAATGCAAAATAGGTAGCAATATTAGCTGGAGCGCCAGCATGTGGTTGCACATTTGCAAATTTACATTTAAAAAGTTTACAAGCGCGCTCGATAGCCAGCCTTTCCACTTGATCAGTAAAATCTTGCCCGCCATAGTATCGTCTGCCTGGATAACCTTCAGAATATTTATTCGTAAAAACAGAACCGTTCGCTTTTAGCACGTCTTCAGAAACATAATTTTCGGAAGGAATAAGCTCGAGCCCTTCGGCTTGCCTTTTCTCCTCTCCTTTTATCAATTTTTCTACCAATTTATCTCGCATGGCCCCAGTATATCACATTTCATTATTATGGTACCCAGAAGGTCAGTGCGTAAAATTTTAGCCCCAAATTGCTCTAAAGTATCCAATGTTTCCTTATGCGGATGGCCATATTTATTGTCTTTACCATTGGAAATAAGTGCATATATTGGTGCCACTGCCTGCACAAAAGAAGGACTTGTAGAAGTGCGTGAACCATGGTGTCCGACTTTCAGAAGTGCGCTTTTTAATTGTGCTGGAGAAAATTCTTCGAGAATTATTTTTTCTGTTTTGGTTGTGGCATCGCCGGTCAACATTATTTTATTTTTTCCGTAAATAAGCTGGGTCACGACTGAGCCGTCATTTGTCGACCAAGACGAAACATCTCTATCTGGAAATAAAATATCAATCACCGCCCCTCCGCCGATATTCAAAACCATTCCTTTCTTCGCCAAAATATCTGGGATATTTTTATTTTTTATTTCATTTTTTAAATTTTGAAATGTTTTAGAGTCGCTCAAAGTTCCCGATTCAAAAACCACATCCACTTTGTAAGTTTTTAAAATATCCAGAAATCCACCAATGTGATCTGCATCAGGATTTGTAATGATTAATGCATCAATACTTTTATCAAATGGTGACATTACGCGCGGAAGCTCGTTCAAAACTTTTTTTGCTGGTCCGCCGTCCATTAATATTTGCGTACCTGTCGGGGATTCGATAAATAGAGCGTCACCTTGTCCAACATTAAGCATTGCAAAAGTCAACCCTCGGTGAGAATTCCGCCAATCAAGACGGAAGAGGAAAATATTTATCGCTAAAAGCAAGAGAACTAGAATCAGCAAGCCGTGTTTCTTGCGATTTTTAAACATGCTACAATTATAGTATGAAAAAATTTAAAGAGGCAGAGTTTAATATCCCCGCATTAAAAGGAATATCGGCCAAGAATATTGAAGAACATCTGAAACTTTACGCTGGGTATGTAAAAAATGCCAATCTTATACTGGAACACATAGAAGAATTTTCTCAAAACTCTGAAAAATATGCCTATGAATTAGGGGAACTACAGAGAAGATTTGGGTTTGAGTTCAATGGTATGGTCAATCACGAATATTATTTCGAATCACTATCAGATGAACCAAAAGTACTTACTGAAGCAAGCGAATTAAGAAAAACCATTACAGAAGAATGGGGTTCATGCGAAACTTGGCTTAATCGTTTTAAGGCAATTGCTCTTACCCGCGGTATCGGCTGGGCAATACTCTATTATGATCCACTCACAAAAAGATTATTGAATGCATGGATTGAAGAACAACACTTGGGTCAGTTAAATGGATGTAAAACAATTCTAGCTATTGATATGTGGGAGCACGCTTTTATTTATGATTATCCTACTTCTGAAAAGAAAAAATATGTAGAAACATTCTTTGATAACCTTAATTGGACCGTAATAGAGAAAAACTTTACTGAAGCGAAAATCTAAACCCTGCCCCGTAGTGAGCTTTGCTCTACTACTGGGGTGGGAAGTAATTGAAGAAAATTTTCTTAAGGCACAATAAAAGAATTTTTTAAAGTACGTCCAAAAAGCTTATATATAAAATATGCATAAATTAAAATCGTCAAAAATAAGGGAAAATTTGGGAAAATAAAAGAAGAAAATGGTAGATTTGCGAAGAAATTTATCACACCCATTTCATAATGCAAAAATAAATAAGAAATATACCCGACAGGCACAGACAAAATACCTAAAAATAAGCCAATAAAACCAGTCAGAAAGCCGAGCAACATAGTAAAAGGAATAAATGGCAAAATCAAAACATTCGCGGGCAAAGCAACTAAAGAAAAATTTCCCATTTTATATAAAATAAAAGGCAAAACAAAAATATACGCCGCGAAGGTGACTGAAATAATATCTCTCAATTTAAAATTCTTTGGCACCCACATAAAATATTTTTCAATTCTCGGCGTGAAAAATATCACAGCAACAGTCGCAATAAATGAAAGTTGAAAAGACACATCGTAAACTAAAACAAAAGGATTGAATAAAACCATAAAAACACCAGCGAGAGTGAGGGCCCGCGCGACATCATAATTTCGCCCAGTCGCGCGGGCGACTAATGCCAAAGTCGCCATTATACCCGCTCGAACAGCGGTAGAACTCCCTCCAGTCATTAAAATAAAAAACAAAACTGCCAAAATGCCCATTCCGATGCCTAGGTTTTGTGGCAAAAAGACAAATAAGCTCATAAACCATTCAGCTACGATCGTGATATTGTAACCGGATAAAGCAATAATATGGATAGTGCCTGTATTTACAAAATTCGTTCTCAACTCTTCACTAAAAGCAGACTTTTCCCCTAATATCAGCCCACCCATCAGTAAATTCTCCGGACTATTTATAACAGCATTTATTTTTTCCAAAAATTTATCTTTAACAGAAAATAAAAAACTTTTTATTTTATTTCCTTTCCCGCTAGAAATTATTTCAACATCTCCATAATTCACCATATAAAAAATCTCGTCTTTCCGTAAATAATTTACATAATCAAAAACTTTCCCTTGATCAGTCACGAAATTTTCTGGTTTTTCTAATTTGCCGGAGAGATTTACCTCATCACCATATTTAAAATCTTGTTCTAAATTTGTAGATACTAAAATTTTGGCGGAAAAAGGTCGAACCTTAAGAGAGTCCAAAGTTTGACCTTGAGGAGCCAAAATTTCAACTATTAATTTCTGATTATTTTCTCCGATACTCGGCTCATCTATCACCTCTCCTGTCAAAGAGACACTTTGTCCGACCTTGTCCACCAAAATTCCTGCGGAATTTGAGGTGGAT
>JBBUBO010000029.1:0-11144 GCA_038058205.1 Patescibacteria group bacterium | reverse complement strand
TTATTAGTAAAAATAAAAAAAATATTTTATTAAATTGCTTTTTGTAGGCGCGATAAAGTTTCATTTTTCCCTATAATTGAAGCGATAATAAATGGATTCGGAGATTGATCTTTTCCCGATAGGGCATAGCGTACTGGATGGAGCAACTCTCCCCTATTTTCTAAATTATCCGCAATTAGCATCAAAGCAGTTTTTATATCTTCCTGTGTGAAATTTTCTTCTGATAAATTTTCTAGCGTTCCGATAGCTAGTTTTAAATTTTTAGAAGTTTTTTCTTGTGAAGTATTTTTGTAATTAAGTTTTTCTTTTACGATGTCTGGAGTATGTAATACGAAATCAAACTCCCCTGCTTCAGCCATTTCTTTTACATCGCTCCATTTAGAAATTCTTTCAAAAATAATCGGAGCTAATTTTGGATTTTTCATACCTTCCGGCAACCATTCTAAAATATTTTTCTCTATTTCTATTAGAGGAAGAAGCTTCATATGTTCTTTATTAAACCATTCCAATTTTTCTTCATTTAAAATAGCGGGGCTTTTTTGCACGCGCGTGAGATCAAAATCTTTGACCAACTCATTGTGCATATAAATTTCTTTATCTGTTCCGGGATTCCAGCCAACAAAAGCTACTGCATTTAAAATAGCTTCCGGCAAAAAACCCTGTTTTCTGTATTCAAGTAAAGACAAAGCTCCTCTACGTTTGGAAAGTTTTAATTTACTAGCATCTAAAACTAGAGGCAAATGCGCATAGATTGGTGTTTCTGCGCCAATCGCTCTTTGGATTAGTATTTGACGTGCAGTATTAGAAACGTGATCTTCTCCTCTGATCACATGAGTTATTCCTTCTTCAAAATCATCCACTACCACTGCCAAATGAAACAACGGCTCATTTATATTTTTTGCGATAATAAAATCACCCAAGTCTTTTGTATTCATTGTGACTTCGCCTTTTATTTTATCTTTGAAGGTGACATCAATATTTGGATTTTTAAATCTAACAAGTTCTTTTATGCTGCCACTACTGTCTTTGGCTTTTTCTTTAGAAATATAGGCATTCCCCTCTCTAATCATTTTTTCTAAATAAAATTTATGTCTATCTAAGTTTTCAGATTGTCTATAAAATTTATCGTACGAAAGACCAAGCCATTTTAAGCCCTCAATAATATCATCTTCATATTCTTTTTTTGAACGTTCTCTGTCAGTATCCTCAATTCTAAAAACAAAAACACCGTCATATTTTTTAGCATAAAGATAAGCAAAAATAGCCGTTCTGAAATTTCCCAAATGCAAAGGGCCCGTCGGGCTAGGCGCAAATCTAGTTACAACTTTTGTGTCAGACATATTTATATAATAACATAAAATTCAACCTCTAAATACTCTAAAAAAAGAATACAGATACAACCCCCTTAATCCCCCTTATCAGGGGGAAGAAATTCAATACGAATTTTGTATTTCCCTCCCCTGACAAGGGGAGGATTAAGGAGGGGTTGTATTTATTCTTCTAATTAAATCCTCAATAATTTTCTTCGGGTTATTTAAAACTTCTTCATTTTTATATCTTATTATTTTTAACTCAAATTTTTGTTTTAATATATTATCTCTTTCTTTGTCTCTAGCCTTTTGAAAATTATGTATCTCTCCATCAATCTCTATTACTAAACCTAAACTTGCACAATAAAAATCTACAATAAAATAATCCAGTGGTTTTTGTCTCGTGAATTTTAGGTGTGCTAATTTTTTATTTTTTAGAATTTTATCCCAGAAAATATTTTCTGCTTCAGTTGTTTCTTTCCTTAATTCTCTAGCACGAGAAATTAGATTTTTATCATAAGGAATATAAGGAATATTTAGCGAATTACATTTTTTCATTTTTTCCTCCCTGATAAGGGAGGTTAGGAGAGTTGTATTTTTGTATTTATTTCTCCCCTGACAAGGGGAGATTAAGAGGGGTTGTATTTATATTTTCTAAATTTTTTCGTGACTCAAGGCAATATCTACCAATTCACGAGCTATTTTTTCGGCTGCGCCGGGTTTACTGAAAGCTTTGGCATTGTGCGCCATTTGGTCATAAATCTCCCTATCCCCTGTTATTCTTTCAATTTCCGAGCTCAAAATATTTGCTGTCATATTCATTTCTTCCACCACGCTACATGCGCCTGCTCGAGCGTAATTAAAAGCATTTTTTTTCTGATGATCCATATTTGTATTGGTAATCGGTATTAAAATAGACGGCACGCCCCACGATGCTATTTCAAAAAGCATTGATCCGGCTCGAGAGATGACGATACTTGCTGCGCCGGCAGCCATCTTCATCGTCAAAGGATTTAAAAAAGGGGTAGAGAAGTATCTTAATTTATTTTTATCATCACCCAATACAACATTTGCCCTATCTGTCACCATTTTAAAATTATTCATACCTGTCTGGTGGATGATTTGATAGTTATTTACTAATCTAGGCAATGCGTCTAAAACAATATTATTGATCAATTCAGCCCCTTGCGAACCGCCTAAGACCAAAATAACTGGAACATCGGTTTCGAGTTTAAAATATTCGAGCCCTTCTTTTTTTGAAGCTGGATGCTCTATCTCCGTTCTGATCGGCTGGCCAATCCAGGCGACTTTTTTAGGGGAAAAATATTCTACTGTTTCCATGAAAGACACGGCTACTTTCTTCGCAAAAACTCCCGCCCATTTATTTACCCGGCCCGGCGCAGAGTCAGACTCATGAATCACCACTGGAATACGCAAAATCCTAGCAGCAAAAATGGCTGGGAAAGAAGCATACCCGCCTTTACCGAAAACAACATCCGGATAAATCGAAAACATTTTTATTATCGCATTAATCACACCCAAAATAATTTTGAAAAAATCAGAAAAATTTTTAAAAGAAAAATAAGTACGCATTTTCCCAGTACTTACTTCTTCATAGAGAAGTCCCTGTTCTAAAAGCATTTCTTTATCATAAGGATTGTCAGAAATATAATAAAGCTTTGAGCCTAAAATTTTTTCATGGTCAATTATTTGATTAACCTTTTGGGCAACAGCGATAATCGGATAAAAATGTCCGCCTGTTCCTCCGCCTGTAAAAACTATTTTCATATTATATATTTTGAATTATTGTTACTTCAGCCCTAGGCTGATCCGCCTCTTCCGGAAAATTTTGAAATTTGAAGCACTATGCCGAGAACTGCTAGGGAGATCATAAGCGATGTCCCTCCAAGGCTCATAAAGGGTAAAGGCACACCTGTCAGCGGTAAAACTCCGGTCACTGAAGCAATATGCATAAAAGATTGCATTGTCAGCATTATAACAATTCCAGAGACTAAAAGTCTACTGAAGAGATCTGGCGAATTATTAGCAATTCGAAAACCACGTAAAGCAAAAAGCAAGTAAAGGAAAATCGTCCCTACTGCTCCCAGAAAACCAAATTCTTCTCCTAAAACAGCAAAAATAGAGTCTCCTTGTGTTTCGGGTAAATAGCCAAATTTTTGTATGCTCTGACCATACCCTCTGCCGAATACTCCTCCAGATCCGAGAGCGATCAGTGATTGCTGAATTTGATAAGCAGATCCGCGCGGGTCAGCTCCCGGATTGATAAAAGTTTTGACTCTCTCTTGTAAATAAGGTTTGTATAAAACTAAACCTCCTAAAAATATCATTACCCCGAGCCCTATGCCTAAAATATATTTCATCGGTACACCAGAAATAAAAAGCATTATTATTCCAGTTATGGTAATCAGAATAAAACTTTTTGTATCCGGTTGTTTTAACAAGACACCAGCAATAACTGCGAGCATTATACCTAACGGCAAAATACCAAATCTAAAATTTTGCACTTTATTTTTTACCCAAGATAGCCAAGCCGCAAAATAAACAATAAAACTAAATTTTAAAATCTCTACTGGTTGAAAAGATATTAAACCGATTTTTACCCACCGAAATGCTCCTCCATGACTCCAACCCACGCCGGGAATAAAAACCAAGATAGTGAGCAGTATCGCCCCGAGAAAAATAAGAAAAGAATATTTGCGCCAAAATTTATAGTTTATTTTTAAAGTAAAATACATTGCTATCAAACCGAGGCCGAGGCCGAGAACTAATTGATTAAAAAGCACAGACTTGAAAAGATTTTCATTCTTAGCATAAACTCCGAGGGAAGCAGAGACGAATACGCTCACTCCGATAGCGAGTAAAAGAAATATAATTATTAAAAAAAAATTATCTATCTTTTTTTCTTTCATCCCGTTAGAAATTCACTAATAAATAATATTTTGTTGTTGTGTAAATTTTTCATATTTCTAACGGGATTTATTTTTATCTACTAATAATTGCTAAAATTATGCCAATAATAGCAAACACGACGGAGAGAATCCAAAAACGCATAGTGACTTTATGTGAAGACCAACCGATCGCTTCAAAATGATGGTGGATCGGGGCAAGCTTAAATAATCTTTTACCTCTTCTTAATTTTTTAGAAATACTTTGCAAAATAACTGACAGAGCCGTGATAACTAGAGGTAATGCGACGATAGGCAAGATTAAAACAGAATCAGTTAAAAAGGCCAAGGTGGCGAGAACGATCGTAAGCCCCATAATGCCTGTTTCCCCCATATAGAATCTAGCCGGAGGAATATTAAACCAGAGAAACGCTAATATCGCCCCAGCGATGACGCCGGAAAATGTAGCGATGTCTATTTGATTGTTTGCATAAGCTATCACCGAGTAGGCCGAAAAAACAGAAGCAAGTACTCCGCCAGAGAGTCCGTCTATACCATCGATCACTCCACCGGAAAAAGTCGCCAGCGCCACTATTATAAAAAATGGAATAATTAAAATACCTAAATAGATATCACCACCAAATGGAATATGGATCGATGTCATTCCCAATTTATAAAAAAACCACAAGCCGATCAAAAGAGAAATAGAGGTTACAAGGAAAACTTTCCACTTGCGCCAAGATTTATCGTCTCGAGCAAATTTCCCTTTGCCATAGATTTGAATCAAATCGTCCCAAAGTCCGACAATCGAACCGACAATCAAAGTGAAAAGCGGAATGAGGGTTTGATTACGGCTTAAAAAATTCATTTTTTCGCTATCAACCGAAGGAAACAAAATTGAAGACAAATAAAAAATAAGAGTGGTAGCAAGGACAGAAAACCAAATTATTATTCCACCCACACGTGGGGTCCGGAGCTCTTCTTGTTCATTGTGTATTTTAGAAAAATCCGTCGCTGTGGTACCCATATTACGAGAATATCTTTTCCACATTTTGTATTTGTAGAAAAAATGTGTCGCTATCGGCGTAAAAAAAATGCCCAAAAAGAAGGCTACCGTTGTCGGTACGAAAACTTTGACCAAGTTTAAATACATTCATAGAGTATAACATGTATTTTTTTTGATTAAAATACCCTAATATGATAAAGTTTTTAGGTGAAAAAATATATTTTACATCTAGTTTATTCTGTGTTTTTATTGGCTCTAGTTCTCTTTATATTTGTCCCCTATTTTACGACGGATTTTTTTGATCTAAGACAACAAAAAGAAAACGAGGAAATTCATCAACAATTTTTAAAAGAAGAAAAAATAAAAAAAGAAGCTGAACAAAGAATTTATCTAATGGGTAAATTTGATCCAGTACAAAGAGATGACTTTATTTTAATTCCGGCTGAATACACCATAGTGTCAAATATAATGTACTTGAGAAAAGAAACCTTCTTGGCTTTTCGGGGAATGCAAATTGCCGCAAAAAGAGAAGGGGTAGATTTAAAAATCGCCTCGGCCACTAGGAATTTTGATTATCAAAAAGATCTTTGGAATAAAAAATGGAATGGCTATACATTGGTTGATGATTTATCAAAAAGTTTGCCTGACGGCGTAGAAAGATTTGAAAAGATATTGGAATACAGCGCCGTCCCCGGAACTTCTAGGCATCATTGGGGTGCGGACATAGACATAAATAATGCGAACTTAGAATATTTTGAAACCACTTATGGGAAAAAAGTCTATAATTGGCTGGTGAAAAATGCGCTTTCTTTTGGTTTTTGCCAGACTTACACATTAAAAGATGAAAACAGACTAACTGGCCATAATGAAGAAAAATGGCACTGGTCTTATTTGCCTTTAGCTAGAGAATTTACGAAAGAGTATAAAAATTTAATAAAAAACACAGACATCACCGGATTCGACGGAGAAAAATATGCTGAGGATTTTGATTTGCTAAATAACTATGTTCTCGCCATCAATCCAGATTGTCTTTAATTCTAATTTAGCATTAGTGGACGACCGTCCGCTAATGCTAAATTAATATTTAATAAACTTCCTGCTGGTAACATTTTACGCAACAAACTATTTCCGTACGGTCTGAGGAATATGAAGTCCTTATTACTGTACCACATTTCATACATTCGCGATTATATAATCTTGGTATTTGAAGTTTATCAAAAAGAGATTTTTCTCTGCATTTTAAACATTGTGTAGGTAATGGTATATTCATTTTACGTAAAAGATCAAATTCCAGACTGGCAATTTTATATTTTCTATCACAAATAATGCAAGAAATTATCTCTTTTAAAATTAAATCATCTACTTCGTTAATGGTTTCAGGTAAATCTTTTCCTGAAAGGGTTGCCTCTGGTTGTTTCTCTTCTTCATCGTTCCAAGTGTATCCTTTTTCCAATGCTTCTTCTTTTGTTTTTGGAAAAAATTTATAAGCAGTAGAGAGGTTGTAAGCAAATTTGGAAAAACCGGGTTGAAAAAATTCTCCATATGGCCAAGCTCGCCTTTGTTCATCTATATATGGATTATTTTTCATATCCTCAATAATTTTTTCACATAAAGCTTTATAATCTTCTTTTGAGTATTCTTTATTTAAAATACAATACGACTTTCTCTTTAAATTTACACAACCAAAATTATTTTTAGCTCCTATGCACCAGAGAGAATATTCTGTGTTAATTACATCAGAAATACAATTGAGGGAAAATTTTGAATTACTGACATTTTCACCGACACCAAAAGATTCATAAATAAGCTCAGCATTATTCCCCCAGCTAGTATAATCCATACAATCTTTGGCGGAATGAACAGTGATAAGCTGACAATATTTACAATTTTCTGCACCACTACACATATATACGTCTTTACAATTTTTACTGCTGTAAACATATTCACCAGTTACATTTAAATTTTTAGTATTTCCTGAATATTCTCGATGAGGAAATTTATCAGAAAAAACTTTAGCTTCTTTCTGTAGAGTATCTACACCAGAGCGAGTGTCCAATTTAAGTTCTTTAAATTTTTTAAAATATTCTTCTTTTGTGTATTGTATATTCCAAATTTTATAAGAAGATCCGCGCAAATTTACACAGCCAATACAATTTGTGCATCCATAACAATTACGAGAAAACCACACTTCTGTACAAGAATCACATTCTTCTGAATAAAAAACTCGATATGCCCTTTTTTGACTAATTGATCCATAACATAACTCAGAATCAAATATTCTGAGAGAATCAGCTGTATCTTTTGCTCCTCTTAAAATAGAAGAAAGGTAAACATTTTCACAAAAATCTGCAAAGATTGCCAAGGTGCAATTTTTTGAATAAGATATGCTATTACTGTAATCACAATTTTTAAGATTTAAATAAGTCGTTTCAAGGGAAACATATGGAGTTTTTTCTGAAAGTTCCTTCCATTGTTCCAAAAAAGAATGATTTGAATCGTAATCCATTGCATATTCTGTGCCATCCCAATCATCAGCCCACCAACATAGTGGACAGTACACTGTAATTTTTTGTTTAGGCGGATACATAGACAACGTTCGTTTCCCGCATTTATCACAATTTCTATAAAAAAGATTCCAGCCATTATGACAGGCCATTCGTCGAATCATTCGACATTCCGGACACCAAGAAGGCGATGGAACTTTTATCTTTTCGTAAAAATTAAAATCTTCCGACTCTATTGTAAAGTCTTGTTTACAGTTTTGACAATTTTTATTTTCACTTTTCATAACTTATTTTACTTATAAATCTGCGATAGCAGAGTTGTAAGTATTTTACATATACACCATGGCTGATATTAATAAATTTCTTGTTGGTAGCATTTTTCACAATATATTATTTCTGGTCGTTCAGGTGCATATGAAGTTTCAAATTCTACTTCGCACTTCCCTGCCCCTTGAAAATGATTTTCTTTTTCGCACATGCAGGTTCTATGCCACAGTTTCAAGGGATTTCTCTGTCTAATCCGCTGAAAATGCCTGCAATTCGGACAAAGTCTAGGAAGTGATAAATTCATTCTTTTATAGAATTTTAATTCTTCCGGAACTATTTTAAAAGCTTCTGTGCACTGTTCTTTACATCCACCTTCGTGTTCACAAGCAATAACTTTATTTAAAATATTTTCATTTATCTCTTGTATTTTATCTGGTATATTCTCGGTTTTTATATCTATTTTATAATTTCTATTTTCATCATCTTTCCATTCATAATTTTTACTCAAAGATTCTTCTTTTGTTAATGGAAAATATTCTTGCGCAATAGTTTCATTGTAAGCAAATGGGGATAATTTTATTGGGAAAAATTCCCCGTACTCCCCTCTTTCCATCATGTCTTTAATAATTTTATTTTTTACATTCTCATATTCTTCTTTACTATATTGTTTATTTAAAATACAATATTGTTTTTTACGCAATCCTTCACACCCAAATAAATTTACACAATCATGACATTCTTCATTATAACGAGAATCTTGATTATTAAAGTTTCTAATACCAAAAGCCCCATTTGATCCACCAAAACCATGAGCAATCTCGTAAAGAAGTTCGCTGTTAAAACCTTGAAAAGAAGTATCATAGCAGTCTTTTACGCCATTTTTACAATAAAATAAATATTTGGAATCCTCTGTGAGAAGAGAACTAAAAGAGTTATGAGTATTTCTAGCTTCAAATAAATCGTCACCATCAGAATTAACCGATTTATAAATACGAGCATAACGATGAGGCATAGTTAAATTTAATTCCTGAAGTTTTGCTAATTTTTTTTTGTGATTTTCAAAACTTCCTGTATCATTTGACACTATGAATTTTTCATATTCTTCTTTTGTATAAGGTTGATTAAAAATATAGTATTGCTTATTTACAAGTCCAACACAACCAAAACAATTCATGCAATTTCGACAATCAATCAGATAGTAACTTTCAACACAATCAAATGAGTGATGGCTAAAAAATAATTTATTTGCGTGCTTGCATTCAAAATTTTCATAACTAAATTCAACTTTTTCTGAAAAAGAAATATCAAAGGAATCATGAGAATTTAAAACCTGATTAGCGAAATAAATTCTTTCATTACTACTTCCACCAAATAGTAAATAACATTCTCTGAAATCTCGCCCATAGTTGCAATATTCACTATTAATGAAATTCGTTTGATATAAATTTGCCCTCGGTACTCTTCTTTGTAGTTCCCCAAATTGTTCAAAAAATGATTTAGAAGGATCATAACCCTGACCATAATCAAGAGGGTCCCATTTATCAGAGAGCCAACATTCACAACAGTAAACAGTAAATGGCTTGTCTTTACTATACACACTCAACATTGATTTTTGACATAAATCGCATTCACGTCTATAGAAAACACGATTGTTTCTAAAAAGTAATCTCCTCTGGAATCGACACTCCGGACAAAAAGTCGGAGGAGGGACTTTTATCTTTTCGTAAAAATTAAAATCTTCTGGCTCGATAATAAATTCACCATGACAATTCTGGCATATTCTTTTTTCACTTTTTGTCTCCATATTATTTTTACTTATATTTCTGCGATAGCAGAGTTATAAGTATTTGATTAGATATTTTCTTCTTCTGTTTCTTTCAACTCTTCCTCTAAATTTTTAGCGGCAATTTCAATACCATTTTTTACACTTTCATAGTCCGGTAATTCTTCTACTGATTTTATACCCATAAAAGATAATAGTTCAAAACTTGGTTTGTAGATAAAGCGCCTATTATCTTTTGTGTCTATAGTTTTTTCTACCAGTCCGCGTACAGATAAAGCTCGTAAAGTAAAACTGGAATTTACTCCACGAATATAGTCTATCCCTGCGCGAGTTACACCATTTTTATAAAGAACGATAGATAAAGTCTCAAGACTAGCTTTTGAAAGTTCTTTATTTAATTCTTCTTTTTGCAAATGCTCAATTAAACTCGAAAGTTCCGGTGCAGTGCCGAGCATTACTTCATCGTCTTTTTCTAAAAATGTCACTCCCCTACCCTCTAGATTTATTTTTAATTTTTCTATACCTTCATTTATTTCTGCAAAACCTACTTTCAAAATCTCCGCGAGTTTTTTGCGTGAGATAGGTTCTCCTTTCCAAAATAATATTGCTTCGATTTTATTTTCTAAATTCATAATGTAATTTCAGAAGTTATTTCCACCTTTTCAATTATAATATCAGAAAAATCATTTTCTTGGATGACATGCAGTATTCCATTTCGGACAAGTTCCAACATCGCTAAAAAGCCAACAATCACAAAAACTTTTTCTTCACGAGTCACCGCTTTGCCGGCAAAATCCTTGAAGCTCATCTTGATAGAACTTTTTATCCTTTCCGTTAGATTATCAATCATTTCTTCAATACTGACGACTTTTCGCACTTCTACTTCCGGTAAAAATATTTTTTTCGGCATTGACCCGAGAGCACCCCGAGCAAACTCCATCATATTTTTTGAGGTAATCTTGTCATCAGGTAAAAATATTAGAAGTTCATTTTTTCTTTCCAGCGGCGCAAAAATAATATTTTCCCCAAAATTTTCTTTTATATGTCCACCCAATTTTGTATAAAGTTCAAATAAACGTAAACGTTCTTCGAGACTATGGATATCGCCTTCTTCTTCTCCTGTTAAATTCAAATTTGGTAAAAGCGATTTTGATTTAATTAAAATAAGTGTGGAAGCGACTAAAACAAAACTAGCAATCTCTGCTGGATTTAAACCACCCAGTTTATTCATATAATTCAAATAGTCTTCTGTCACCACAGCGAGTGAAACATCATTAATGAAGAGTTTTCTTTTTTCAATTAAATTCAAAAGCAAATTAAAAGGCCCTTCATATCCAGCAATTTTTAATTGATAAGATTCTTGAGTTG
>JBBUBO010000028.1:0-8018 GCA_038058205.1 Patescibacteria group bacterium | reverse complement strand
TATACTTTTAGAAAATATGCGTCGGGAAGGATTTGAAATGCAAGTCTCACAACCGGAAGTTATCATCAAAGAAAAAGACGGAGTAAAGACAGAACCTTTTGAAGAGCTAGTAATCGATGTGCCGATGGAATCATCCGGTGGTGTGATAGAAAAAATAGGCAAGCGTCGCGGTATTATGAAAGATATGGTGGAGAAACATGGCATTGCGCGAGTCGTTTTCGACATACCGACTCGTGGATTTTTGGGTTTTCGAGGTGAATTTATTATTGATACAAAAGGTGAGGGGATAATGAGTTCTCGAGTTACGGGCTTTAGGGAATACGCTGGGGAAATAAAGAAGAGGGAGTATGGTTCGATGGTTTCAATGGTGCATGGGAAGGCAGTTGCTTTTTCCCTTGCAAATTTACAGGAACGTGGTATACTGTATATAGAACACGGAACAGAGGTTTATGAGGGCATGGTTATTGGGAACGTTTTGAAGGGCGATGATATGTCTGTGAACCCGACCAAAGGTAAACAGCTGACAAATATGAGAGCCTCCGGAACAGATGAAGCCATAACCCTAAACCCTGTTTTTGTTTTGAGTATTGAGAGAGGGCTAGAAGTGATGAATGGAGATGAATATCTAGAAATCACTCCAAAGTCCGTCCGACTTCGCAAGAAATTTCTAACCGAGATTGATAGAAAAAAACAAACAAGTAAAACGGAATAGTAAAATTTTACAAAAGTTCAACTACAAGGTAGAATCCTAGTAGTAGAGCAAAGCTCACTACAGGACAAATAAAATTATGTCAACGATAACATTTAAACCAAAAAAAATAACTAAGAAAATAACTTCAGGACTCGCGTCTCGCGCGTCTGATGTTATTTTGAATCGCTTTGGTTTAAATACCGAAATAGAAAAGAAAACTCTGGAAGAAATTGGCAAGAAATATAATATCACTCGAGAACGCGTTCGTCAGATAGAAGACGCGGCCTTGGTTGCTATCAAAAAGTCTGATGCTTATCGCGCGGAGCAGGCTGTATTTGATGAATTGAAACAACTCATAGTCAAGCTCGGCTCTATTGTAGCTGAACATGAACTCCTTCCTTATATTTCAAAAGATAAAGCTACGCAAAATCATATCAACTTTTTTTTGACACTCGGCGGCGCTTTCAAAAAACATCGCGAGGATGATCATTTTCATACCCGATTTAGTGTAGATGATGAAGTAGTAGAAAAAGTGCACGGTTCTCTAAAGAAACTTTATACGAGTTTAAATGATGAAGACCTGGTGCCAGAAACGGAGATGGTCAAAAAGTTTTTTGACCATATGAAAGATGTCAGCGAACAGTATCGTGATGCAGAGATAGCTAAGAGATGGCTCTCGATGTCTAAAACAATTTCCAAGAATCCGCTCGGTGAGTGGGGTAAGGCAACTTCACCTAATATCCGAACTCGCGGAGTTAAGGATTATGCGTATTTAGTGATGAGGCGTCACGGCTCCCCAATGCATTTCAAAGAAGTTTCCGACTCCATCTCTAAAACTTTCAACAAAAAAATCCATTATGCAACTTGCCACAATGAACTCATCAAAGACCCTCGTTTCGTTCTGGTAGGCAGGGGAATGTATGCGCTTTCTGAATGGGGCTACAAAGCTGGTATTGCGCGAGAAGTTATAACAGAAATCCTAAAAAGAGAAGGACCACTTTCTAAAGAAGATGTAATCAAAAAGGTTAATAAAGAGAGATACTTTAAAAACAATACTATCCTCGTAAACCTAGCAAATCCAAAATACTTCAAGAAAAACAAAGTGGGACTTTACATTGTGGTTTAGAAAACAAGAAATTAATTTCTATCAAGACACGCATATTTTTCTGCTGAAAAATTGCTGTGCTCGGCTACCCGCCTGCGCAAGTCTTGCTAAAAATTATTTCTTGTTTTCTACTATTTTTTATACTAAAATATAGGAATGGATGAGATTATAAAAATAGGAGAAGAATTTTTTAAAATACTCAGAAAAGAATGGGATGTTCTTTTGGTTTTGATAATTATTGGTCTTGCTTGGAATTTTAATTTACTCAAAGAGCTTTTGTTTATATTTGGGGTGGCGATACTCGGGCGAATTGCTTGGGCTCTTTGGGTGCATTATATACAGCAAGATTTTATATCGGGTATTGATTTTGTGATGTTGGAGATAGTGCCTCCACGTGAGGTTTTACGCAGTCCAAAAGCAATGGAGCTTTTCATAACCAATGCTCTTTATCATATGAGTGATAAGGGCGGAAAAGAAGCGTATTGGCAAGGTGCGGTATGGTTTTGGTTTTCTTTAGAGATTGCTTCTATCGAAGGACAAGTGCATTTTTATATTCGCACTCCGACCCGTATACGCAGTTTGATTGAGACGCAAATGTATGCCCAATATCCTCAATCACAAGTCAAAATCGCAGAAGATTATACTTTGGCAGTGGATGCGATAAATCCAGAGAGTGCTTGGAATGGTTGGGGTTGCGAATTTGGTTTGGATAAACCGGAAGCATTCCCCATCAGGACTTATGCTGATTTTGGATTAGATGAAGATCCCAAAGAAGAATTTAAAGTTGATCCTATTTCTTCAGTTATCGAACTTTTTGGTTCACTTCAAAAAGATGAGCAAATGTGGTTGCAAATTATTGTAACTCCTTCAAAAAAAACATATCGTACTAAAGGTACACGATTTGGACGCCATGACTGGCTGACAGAAGCTAGAAATGAAATGCTGAGAGTTTTAGAACCCTATAGAGGTACTCGTACCCGCGCTGATCCGGCAGAAGGTGTTGGAACAGAAATACGCGCCCCGATTTTCTTGGATGCTGTGGTGAAAGCAATGACCACCAAAACTGAAAAGATAGGTTTTGATACTGGTATTCGAATTTTTTATGCTGCTAAAAAGGAAGCATTTAACATGAGTAATAGAAGAAATATTCGTCTGATTTTTCGTCAATATGCGAAGCCAAATAGCAATCAATTAAGTCGTATCAATTCTACTCAAGGAGATGCATATAGTGGAATCTTCGGACTTTCTGCTAAGCAAGTGATGGTTTTAGCGGATCGAATGCTCAATGAATACCGCGAACGAGCTTTTTTTCATCTTCCGCTCCGGCATCACCTTTTTTCCAAACATACGATCGTATGGCCCTTTGAATCTATCGTCTCGGCGCAGGTTTTCGTCGTGCCATTTTTCTTGCCGTATTTTCATCATCAGACTTTCGTTTTGAACACTGAAGAGCTTGCGACTCTCTGGCACTTCCCAGGACAGATTTTGAAAGTTCCTACTTTGGAACGTATCGAATCCAAAGAAGCCGCTCCACCTACGAATTTGCCTATCTAATTTATGCAGAACAAGAATTTATTTTATTTTTTAGGTGTAATTTCCTTTTTATTATTTTTCTATTTTCTGTTTTTTTCTATACCAAAAGATTTCCCAAAGGGTGTTGTGTTTAAAGTAGAACAAGGGGATAATCTGCGAAATGTATCTCTTCACCTCAAACAGGCGCATATCATTCGTTCGCGCTTGGCTTTTGAATCTTTTGTGATACTTTATGGCGGGGAAAAGCATCTTGTTTTCGCAGATTATTTATTTGAAGACAAATTGCCTGTCTGGAGGATAGCGCGACGCATATCAAGGGGTGAGCGCAATCTCGCGCCCGTGGTGGTGACGATACCGGAAGGTTTTAATGTGACTCAAGTTGCAGATATGTTCGTCTCTAAATTGGAAAATTTTGATAAAAGTAATTTTCTATCTAAAGCTCTCGAAGGGCACCTTTTTCCAGACACATATTTTTTCTTTACAACTGCAAATGAGAATGATGTGCTTGAATCCATGACTGAAAATTTCAATAAAAAAATCGCGACTCTTTTGCTGGAGATAATAAAAGTAGAAAAAATTACAGGCAGGACCGAACGAGATATTATTACCATGGCTTCAATTATAGAAAGAGAAAGCAAGGGTGATGCTGATCGCGAAATTATCTCTGGAATCTTATGGAAAAGGATAAAGCTCGATATCCCGCTTCAAGTAGATGTGGCTCCGGAAACATATAAAACAAAAGGTTTACCTAAAAATCCGATAGCAAACCCAGGAATGGAATCTATCAAGGCAGCTATATACCCACAAAGCTCCATGTATCTATATTATTTACACGACAAAAATGGCGGGATTCACTATGCTAAAATCTTTGCAGAACATAGACAAAATATTTTAAAATATTTGAAGTAAAAATATGAAAAAACACAATTTTATTTTTATTGATATAGAAACAACCGGTCTTGTTTTGACGAAACATGAGATCATTGAAATCGGTTGCGTGGTGACGAATCCAGATATGAAAATAATTGAAGAATTTTCATTAAAAATAAAACCAGAAAACATTGGAGATGCAGATCCAGTGGCTTTGAAGATAAATCATTACAATGCTCCCGATTGGAAAGACGCCATGACTTTAAATAAAGCCATGGAAATTTTAGCGCTCAAAGCAAAAGATTGTATTATGGTCGGGCAGAATGTAGCTTTTGATTCTGGATTTTTAGAATATGCTTTTATTAAAACTGGGGTGGCGAACAGTATGCATTACCATAAATTAGACACCATTTCGCTCGCCTGGGCGAAACTTCACAATGCTCCAGATTTGGAACATTTTTCTTTGCGTGAATTATGTTTACGTTTTGATATAAAAAATGAAAATGCGCATACCGGCCTCGGTGATGCGCGCGCGACCTTTGAGCTTTACAAAAAGCTGATGGAGCTCTAGACTTATAAAATATGCACAGAACAGTATTTGTGGGGCTTTCGGGGGGCGTGGATAGTGCCGTTTCGGCAGCTTTACTCAAAGGAAAAGGCTACGAAGTTGTCGGAGTTTTTATTAAAACTTGGCATCCGGACTTTCTTTCATGTAACGAAGAAGAAGAAAGAATAGATGCGATGCGTATCGCAGCTTTTTTAGATATTCCATTTTTAACTTTTGATTTTGAAGATGTTTATAAAAAAGAGGTGGCGGACTACATGATTACTGAATACAAAAAGGGCAGAACCCCAAACCCTGACGTGATGTGTAATAAAGAGGTAAAATTTGGAGCTTTTCTAAAAAAAGCTCTTTCAATGAGCGCTGACTTTGTCGCGACGGGGCATTACGCGCAAGATAAAAAGATGGTGCTTTCTCACGGCTCGCACTCTATCTTGAACATGGCTGACCGAGCTTTGGTTGCGAATGCCGAAGAAAGCACATCTTTTTATCTTGCGAAAGGCGTTGACTCTTCCAAAGATCAAAGTTATTTTCTTTGGACTTTAAAACAAGAACAGCTGAAACATATTTTATTTCCCGTGGGGAATTTAAAAAAAACAGAAGTTCGAAAACTAGCGAAGAAATTTAATTTGCCGGTTGCAGATAAAAAAGACAGTCAGGGTATATGTTTTTTGGGCGCAGTTGATTTGAAAGAATTTTTGAAACATTATATTAAAGAAAAAAAAGGCGAGGTAATCCTCGTCCCGAGCGAAAGCGAGGGAGGTAAGAAACATACTGTAATCGGTCATCATGATGGTGTAGTCTTTCATACATTAGGAGAACGTCATGGTTTTACTATTACAAAAAAAAGTCCAAATGATGGGCGATATTATATTGTGAGTAAAGATTTAAAGAAAAATATTTTAATTGTGTCGCAAGATAAAAAGATGGTATTTTCTCACGGCTCGCACTCTATCTTGAACATGGCTGACCGAGCTTTGGTTGCGAATGCCGAAGAAAATACATCTTTTTATCTTGCGTTAGAAAAAACAAATTGGATTACAGAACAACCAAAAGAAAATAAAATTTACACCGCGCAGATTCGTTATCACGGAGAATTTTTTCCTTGCAAGATTATTTGTGCAAGGCCGAGCCTTGCACAGGTGGTTTTTGAAAAACCAATCTTAGTCGCTTCTGGTCAGTCTGTCGTGGTTTACGACGGGGATGTTTGTTTAGGGGGTGGAGTTGTTGTATAGTACTTAGATGCAATCAGACGAAATCAGATCAAGATTTTTAAAATTTTTTGAGAAAAGAGGACACAAAATAATTCCTTCTTCTTCTTTAGTTCCTCTTGATCCGACAGTATTATTTACAACTGCTGGAATGCAACAATTTAAATCATATTATACAGCACCGGACAATGCTTTACGGGATTTTGATTCTAAAAATACAACTTCTTCACAGAAATGTATTCGTACTGTAGATATAGATGAAGTAGGTGATGCGACACACTTAACATTTTTTGAAATGTTGGGTAATTTTTCTTTTGGCGGGTATGGTAGGCGCGAAGCGATAACTTATGCTCATGAATTTATAACTAGAGAATTAAGTCTAGATATTTCTTATGTGACTTTTTATAAAGGAGAAGGAGTAGTTCCAAGAGATGAAGAATCAAAAGACATTTGGGCGAGTTTGGGAGTAAAAGAAATTAGAGAAGATGGTCCAGATGTATTTTGGGGTCCGACGGGGGATTCTGGCCCTTGCGGTCCGACAACTGAAATTTATTGTAAAAATGCTGAGGGTGAAGATGTGGAAATTTGGAACATAGTTTTCAACGAGTATTTTTGTACAGGTTCTCGTCTTCAATTAGACAAAGGAGAAGCAAAATTAAATAAATTAGATATTTTAGGTATTGATACAGGTATGGGCCTGGAGCGTCTTTTAGCGACTATGCAAAAAAAGAAAAATGTTTACGAAACGGATTTATTTAATAATGAAGAAACAAAAGAAGAACGTATCGTTGCGGATCATATCAAAGCTTCTTTATTTATGATTTCTGATGGTGTTGTGCCAGCAAATACTGGACGAGGTTATATTGTGAGGAGATTAATCAGACGCGCGGCGAGATTTTCAAAGAAACCTTTAGCTTTACAAATTGAAAAAGTAAAAAAACTTTATCAAGGGATTTATGATTTGGATGATAAAGGTGAAATAGAAAAAGAAGAAAATCATTTTAGAAAAACTTTGGAAATAGGTTTGAAAGAATTTGAAAAAGATGTTGACCCTTTTGTTTTGTTTACTACTTATGGTTTTCCCATTGAGTTAACACTTGAGTTGGCGAAAGAAAAAGGCAAGTCTGTGGATCTAGAAGATTTTAATAAAAAGATGGCTGAACATCAGAAATTGTCTCAGACTTCCAGCATTGGTATGTTTAAAGGAGGGCTTGCAAATAATAATGAAAAAACTATACGACTACATACAGCTCATCACTTACTCTTGGCGGCTCTTAAAGCTGTTATTGGTCCCAGTGTAAAACAAAGAGGAAGTAATATTACCGAAGAACGACTTCGCATAGATTTTCTCTGTGATCACAAGCTCACTGATGAAGAAAAAAAGAAAACAGAAGATTGGGTTAATGAAAAAATCAAAGCGGGTTTGAGTGTTAGAAAAAAAGAACTTCCATTGCATTTTGCTGAGAAGATTGGAGCAGAAATGGAATTCGGAGCTAAATATCCGGAAATCGTGTTAGTGTATTTTATAGAAGATAAAAACGGTAATATAATATCAAAAGAATTTTGTGGTGGTCCACATGTGAAGAATACAGCGGAGCTGTATTCTTCATCCCGAGCGGAGTCGAGGGATAGTGGTCCCTTCAAAATTCTAAAAGAAGAAGCTGTCGCGCAAGGTATTCGTCGTATCAAGGCTACGCTTTCTTAGTTTTTCTCCGTTTTTTTATATTTTTGTTTGTGATACAATTAAATAGATGAAAATTCCCAAAATGGAAAAAGAAGATTTGATATTACTGTTTGATATTAGTTCTTCGTCTGTCGGAGGGGCATTTTTAAAAATCTCAAAATCTGGAGTTCCTAGAATAGTTTTTACTGTGCGTGAACCGATAGTTTTTAAAGAACAAATCAACGTTGACCAATTTTTATCTTTAACTATTAAGGCGCTGGAAGTTGTTACTAATAAAGCATATATAGCGGGATTTGGCGCGCCTAGCAAGATTTTCTGCAATCTTTCGTCACCTTGGTATATTTCTCAAACCCGTATTATAA
>JBBUBO010000027.1:0-8522 GCA_038058205.1 Patescibacteria group bacterium | reverse complement strand
CTGCAAATTACTTTTTGAAACGTTGTCGCGACTTTGCGCAAGTTAGTAAAAAAAGCGAAAAAAATATTCTGAATAAAAAAATAGTGAGAGATGCCTTAAATATGCTTGCGGTAGATGAAATCGGTTTAAATGCTTCAGATAGAAAATTTTTAGAAATATTAATTGAAAAATTTAAAGGTGGACCAGTCGGCTTAAAAACTATCGGAGCAGCAATGTCCGAAGAAGAAGCAACAGTAGAAGAAGTAATTGAACCATACTTAATTCAGCTCGGACTTCTTGAACGCACTGCTCGTGGAAGAGTGGCTACAAAAAAAGCATACGAGCATCTTGATTTTGAATTTAAAGAGTAAATCTATGAGAATTTTAGGAATTGATCCCGGTTTTGAGAGGCTCGGCATAGCAATATTAGAAAAAAATAAAAATGACAAACGTGAACGTGTGATTTTTTCTATATGTTTTAAAACTTCCAGCAAACTCCCCTTTAATGAGAGATTATTTTTAATCGGCATAGAAGTAAAAAAAATAATTAAAAAATACCAGCCAGAAATTTTGGCAATTGAAACTTTATTTCTAAATACAAACCAAAAAACGGTAATGCGCGTCGCCGAAGCGCGCGGTGTTGTCGTCTATGAAGCTTCGTGCGCCGGATTAAAAGTTTTTGAAGCCTCTCCCCCGCAGATAAAAATGGCAACGACGGGCTACGGCAGGGCAGACAAAACACAAATCACCAAAATGGTAAAAATTTTAGTTGATATAGAAAAAAACAAGACTTCAGACGACGAACTAGACGCTATTGCCATAGCATTAACTGCTTTTACACATATAAGAAATTAATTTACTTGAAAGTTATCCACATATTCTATTGCCAAGAGTTTTATATTTTGTTACAAAAGAAGAAATTAATAAGCGGTCGCTTAATAAAATTAAAAAATAAAAATATATGAGTTTCGATGAAGAAGAGGAATTAGAAACTGGTTTTAAAATAGGTGGAGAAAACGAAGATGAGCCACTTGATATACCAGAGATGGATTTTGGTTTAGACGAAGAAGACCCAGACAAAGACCGCTAGTAGATAAAATAAAAAATGACTTTCCTTTGGTACGGATTTTTTGAAGCTTAAAAAATCCTGAAATTCTCGGCTCGACAGCCTCGAAACCCCGCGGAAAGTCTTTTTTATTTTATCCTTACAAAACGATGTTTGCCTATTTTATAGACTACATTTGATGCTTTTATGTCTGCGTCTGTCACTTTTTCATTTTTATCCATATTCGTCACCGCTCCTTCAGAAACCAATCGACGAAATTCTGTTTTAGAATCAACTATTTTTGCATCAAGCAGAACATTCATGAGTTTTGTTCCCTCTTCGATTTTAACTTCTAAAACATCATCCGGCACTCCCCCTTTAGAAAAAGTATTTTCCCAATTTTCTTGTGCTTCCTCTGCTTTTTCTTTAGAGTGATATAAAGAAATAATTTCTTTTGCTAATATTTTTTTATATTTCATTGGATTTTCTCCACCCTTCAAAGAATTTTCTATTTTATTTACTTCTTCCATACTTAAATCAGTTGTAAGCAAGAAATATTTTGTGATAAGTTCATCCTTCAATGACATAATTTTTCCAAACATTTCATCTGGAGTATCAATAATGGAAATTACATTCCCCCAAGACGAAGACATTTTTCTTCCATCAGTACCTTCAAGCATTGAGAGCACCATAATGTCTTGTTCTTTTTGAACATATCTTTTTTGAACAGTTCTTCCTGCTTTTAAATTAAAAAGTTGATCAAAGCCCCCAATTTCAACATCTGATTTAACAATAACGCTATCATATCCTTGCAAAGCAGGATACATAAATTCAACCATAAAAACATCTTCACCCGCATCTAGTCTCTTTTTAAAATTTCTTCTCTTTGTCATTTGCTGAACAGTAAAACATTCTAGCAACTTACCTACCTCTGGTATACTCATTTTGCTTAACCATTCAGAATTGTATCTAACTTCAACATTTTTCATATCCAAAACAAGAGAAATTTGTTTTAAATAATCTTTTAAATTATTTTTTATTTCCTCATTCGTCAACATTGGTCTTTTTTCTAACTTATCCGAAGGATCTCCAATTTTCGCAGTAAAATCTCCAATAATAAGAACAATATGATGCCCTAAATCTTGAAAAGCTTTTAATTTTCTAAGAGTTATTGCACGGCCAAGGTGTATAAAAGGGCTTGTTGGATCAATGCCTAGCTTAATACGCAACTGTTTCCCGGAACGCAAAGCATCATAAAAATGTTCTTTTACAAATATATCTTCAACTCCCCGACTCAAAACTTCATCTATTTTCTTTTCATCTGTTATTACTTGCATACTCGAATAATACCATATCTTCTGTTATGATTAAACTTGTGCGTAAAATGTATCATTCATACAAGGAAAATAGATTTTTAAAGGACTCGATGCTGTTCGGCGCCGGTGTTTTTATATTTATGACAGGAATAATAATAGTCTGGCTTTTTTCCATGAAGATCCCGGACTTTCGTTCTTTTGAAAATAGAAGGGTCGAGAACTCCACCAAAATATATGACCGTACTGGCAAAGTGTTGCTCTATGATGTACACCGAGACACAAAAAGAACAGACATAACATCGGAAGAAATGGGGGTGAATATTAAAAATGCCACCGTGGCGATCGAAGACGCTGAATTTTATAACCACAATGGAGTACGAATCGTTTCTACTGTTCGCGCGGTTCTTTCCAATATGTTTGGTTTTGGAATCGGGGGTGGAGGTTCGACCATTACTCAACAATTGGTAAAAAATACTCTTCTAACTTCTGAAAAATCCTATACTCGAAAAATAAAAGAATGGGTGCTTGCAATAAAAATAGACAACTCCATACCGAAAGAAAAAATCTTGGAATATTACTTGAATGAAGCCCCCTATGGAGGGACTATTTACGGAATAGAAGAAGCCAGTAAAACTTATTTTGGCAAAGATCCAACTGATTTGACCCTGACTGAAGCGGCCTATTTAGCATCTATACCTCAATCCCCGACTGCTCTATCACCTTATGGAAAAAACAAAGATAAACTGGAAACTAGAAAAAATTTAGTGCTTTCGAGAATGCTTGAACTTAATTTCATAGAAAAAGAAGATTATGATAAGGCAAAAAGTGAAGTCGTAAGTTTTGTGCCGCAGGTAACGACCGGCATCAAGGCGCCACATTTTGTTTTCTTTATCAAAGATTATATTGAGCAAAAATACGGCAGAGAAATAGTGGAAAAAGGCGGATTAAAAATCATCACGACGTTGGACTATGACTTGCAGGCCAAAGGAGAAGCTATCGTCAAGGACGGCGCTTTGCAAAATGAAAAAGACTGGGAAGGAAAAAACGCTGGTCTTGTTGCGATTGACCCTAAAACAGGACAAATCTTAACAATGGTGGGTTCTAGAAACTATTTTGATAAAGAAATAGACGGCAACTACAACATCGCAACAGCCAACAGACAGCCAGGGTCTTCTTTTAAGCCTTTTATTTACGCTACGGCCTTCAATAAAGGCTTTACTCCTGACACCGTGCTCTTTGACTTGCCTACAGAATTTCAGACGACCTGTGACGCTTATGGCAAAGCCACAAAAGGACACAATCAAGAGGACTGCTATATGCCGGACAATTATGATGGAAAATACCGCGGACCGATGAGTTTACGTTATGCGCTCGCGCAATCGATCAACATTCCAGCAGTAAAACTTTTTTATCTAGCCGGAACTTCTGATTCATTAAATACAGCCGAAGAGATGGGTATTAGCACTTTGAGCGACATCGGCCGATATGGTCTTACTTTGGTTATTGGCGGCGGAGAAATAACTCTGCTTGACCTGACTTCCGCCTACGGAATTTTTGCAGATAATGGTATTAGAAATCCATACACAGGGATTTTAAAAGTAGAAGATTCAACAGGAAAAATATTGGAAGAATATACACCCAACACTCGAGAAGTCTTGCCAAAAAATACAGCATTAATTATTTCTGACATTTTGTCGGACGAAAAGGCTCGAACGCCGACTTTTGGAGCACATTCAGTCTTATATATTCCCGGAAAAGACGTCGCGGCAAAAACAGGGACGACAAACAATAACAGGGACGCTTGGACCATCGGCTATACACCGAACATTGTCGTCGGTGTCTGGGCTGGGAACAACGATAACAAACCAATGAAAAAAGGAGGCGTGGCAGTAGCTGGACCAATCTGGAATAAATTCATGAATGAAGCGTTGAAAATTTTACCAGATGAACAATTTGAAAAACCAGATCTAGAGGTTGACCCTACGGTAGTCAAACCAGCGCTCCGCGGATTTTGGCAAGGTAACGAAAATTTCTTTATTGATAAAATTTCTCGTAAATTAGCAAGTCCGAATACGCCCAAAGAAACTCTGCAGGAAAAAGTGGTGACAAACGTGCATTCAATTCTGTATTGGGTAAATAAAAACGATATATTGGGAGCTTCTCCATCAAATCCTGCAAACGATTCACAATTTAACCACTTTGAAATACCAATTCAAAACTGGTGGGCTCAAAATAAAGGAAAGTATCCAACAACAACTTGGGGAGACAAACCAAGTACAGTGGACGATGTGCACACAGAAAGAGCTAAGCCCAAAATCACAATTATTGAGCCGAATACCCAAACAAATTACTCACCGAATCAAAAAATAAACCTAAAAATTTCAAATTCTGGACCCTATTCCTTGCAAAAAATAGAAATATTCATAAACGATAGCTATATGGGAAGCTCCCAATATCCTTTTACTTTTTCTTTTACTCCCTCGTCCTTAGAAAACTTGCAAGAAGAAAATGAAATAAAAATAATCGCTTATGACACCATTTATAATAAAAGTGAGACGATTCAAATATTTAAAATTGCTCAATAATTATCGATTCATCGGCATAATCAGGTAAATAAATGAAGAATCTGAAACTGGAGATATTAGGATCGGACTTCCTGCGCCGGAAAGCTTGATCGAAAGACTGTCAGTGTTGATTGATTGAAAACAATCTAAAAAATATCTGTAATTAAAACTAAGTTCAATCTCCTCCCCTGTTAGAGCGGTGTCTAAAAACGTTTTATTTTCTCCAACATCGTTGTTGTTGGAAGAAAGTTCAAAAACTTTTTCTTTTGGTTTGATTGAAAGGTTTATTTGATTAAATTTATCAGAAAAAATATTGGAGAGCTTCAGAGCATTTAACAAATCTTGCTTTAACACCACCACTTCAGTGGAAAATTTCTTTGGGACAATCTGACGATAGTCAGGAAAAACCCCGTCGATCACTCGAGATGTTAAATAAACACTGTCTGAAGAGAAAGAAATCTGATTTTTATTGAAACAAACCTTAATGGGGCCGGGAAAATCTCCAAAAACCCGTAAAATTTCCGCGACATTTTTAAATGGGACCAAAACTCCGGAAATTTCTTCTACTCCTTTAATTTTAATTTTTTTCTCCGCTAATCTAAAAGAGTCTGTTGAAACAAATACTAAGCTGTCATCATTTGTGTATATAAAAACACTTGAAATTTCAGGCTTTATGTCCGAAACAGAAGAGCTGTAATAAACAGACTTAATGCCGTCCATCAACTTCTTTGAATCTATGTCAAAACTTGCTCCGATGACTCTCGGTATGGTCGGAAAGTCGTCATGGGGCTGGCCCTTCAATTTTATTTTACTTTTTTTAGTTTGAATTAATAAATTTCCATCCACACTCTCTAGATAAATATTTTCATTTTGAAAAACATTTGAAAAAATACCACTCAAGACTGATCCAGAAATAGCCACAATGCCTTCCCTTTCTATTTTGGCCGGAATTTCAATCTCAATACCGAGGCTTAAATTTGTCGCCCTTAGTTTTAAAGATTTTCCAGAAGCAATCAATAAAACGGAATTCAAAATAGGCAAAGTTAAATTTTTCCCGGTGATTTTTTCCACTTGGGAAATTCTATTCTTTATTTCTTCTATTTTGCATTCCAGTTTCATATGTTTATATTTTTTATATTTAATCTATTAATACTATTAGGTGTGTTGGTAAGTGGAAAACTTTTTTAACTTTTAATTTATAAAGTTATTTTTTAATTTTTGTTTTTAATTTCTATCTAATAACTTTTAATTATTTAAACATGATTCGTATTTGTTCCAATTCTTGTAAAAGTTGTGGGTCAGTTTTCAAGTCGTTTTTAACTTTTAAACAGGAGTGGATGACTGTCGTGTGGTCTTTGCCACCGAGTTTTTGCCCAATTAACGGGTATGATACATTAAAATCTTCTCGCAGTAAATACATCACTATTTGACGCGCTTTGACTATCTCTTTTTTCCTAGTTTTTTCGTAGACGGAGCTTTCTTCCAGCTTATAATATTCACTGACTAACTTGACTACGTCTTTTATGGCCATATTTTTCTTCGGCTTCATATTATTCTTTAAAAGATTCTTGACCTCCATCAAATTGAGTGGCTTGTTTTTTAGGTGATATTGGCAAACGATAATATTTAAACTTCCCTCAAGCTCTCGGATGTTACCGTCCACGGATTCGGCAATATATTCAATAATTTCTTGGTCTAAATCAATATTAAGATCCTGCAGTTTTACTTTTAAAATAGCGTAGCGAGATTCGTATTCTGGTTGAGATATATCTACAATCATTCCAGCCGCAAAGCGTGATTTTAGGCGGTCCGCTAGCTCCGGTATGTAATTGGGGTGTTTATCTGAAGAAAAAATGACTTGTTTATTACTCTCGTAAAAAGTGTTAAAAGTATGGAAAAGTTCTTCCTGAATTTTTTCCATTTTGCCGATGAATTGAATATCATCAATTATTAAAAGGTCGTATTTGCGGTATTTCTCCTTAAATAAATTTGCTTTATTGTTTTGTAGAGAGTTTATAAAGTCTGTCGCGAATTTTTCCAAAGTCATATAATGCACTTTTTTGTTTGAATATTTTTCTTTGATCGTATTCCCTATCGCCTGAATGAGGTGAGTTTTACCGAGTCCGGTGCCCCCATAAATAAAAAATGGGTTGTACATAGTGCCGGGATTTTTGATAATGGCTTGAGCCGCCGCATATGCGAGCTCGTTAAAAGTTCCGACAATGAAAGAATTAAAACGATATCGCGGATTTAAGTTGTCTTCCGGATTTATATAAAGATCCTTTAAAGGAAGCTCTTTATTGACATAAGATTCAGCTGGTATAGTGGTCACCGTTAGCTCTTCCCTGTTATTCTCTATTTTAGCGATAGTGTATTCTACCGCGCGCATATTTTCATAAGTATTGGCGATGGTTTTGGTGATTAGTTGGTGGTATTTGTTTATAAGCCAGTCTCGAACGAATTCGTTTGGCACACCAATATAAATAATGCCGGCGTCCTCCCTTACAATAGATGTGTTTTTAAACCAAGTGCTGAAATTTGCCTTTGATATGCCTCCCTCGATTTCCATCAGGCAATCTTTCCAGAGCTGTTTTACATTCAGATTCATTGTTTTATAATATACTATTTATGCAAGATTTAATAATTGAAAAAAGTTATTAAACTTGTTGATAAGATGTGGATAAAAGAACCTCTCCCCAACCCCTCTCCAATAAGGAGAGGGGTGCCAAAGGCGGGGTGAGGTGAATTTGATTTATTAATAATTTTATTATAGACTAACGTTATGTCACAAACATATCAACCAAAAAAGAGGAAAAGAGCTCGGACCCACGGATTTTTAGTTCGATCTAGAACCAAAACTGGCCGAAAAGTTCTCCTAAGGCGACGCCAAAAAGGCAGAAAAAAACTATCTGTGTAGAATATAATTGATTCAATGCTTCCTAAAAAACGCAGACTAAATAAAAAAGAGGTGGATCTTGTTTTTAAAGGAGGAAAATCCCTTATTTCCCCTCACTTGACGTTTAAGTTTTTACTATCTTCTATTTCCATTCCTTCTCGCGTCTCTTTTATTGCGCCTAAAAATATTGCGAAACTTGCGGTTAAAAGAAACTTGCTACGAAGACGGGGCTATCGCGCGCTTCAAAAATATATAAATCAATTTCCCGCTGGACTTGTGGGTGTTCTTGTTTTTAGAAAATTTCAGGAAGATACTTCTATTATTGAAAATGAAATTGAAAAAATACTTCATGGGGTCAATTGATTTCTATCAGAAATATATTTCTGTTTTAAAAAAGAAAAAAAGTTGTGTTTTTTATCCTACCTGCTCTGAATATGCGAAAATTGCAATAGATAAATATGGGATTATTAAAGGTTTAGGGCTCGCCCTGCGTCGTATTTTTCGTTGTCATCCTTGGCAAAAAAATCAGATCGATCCTGTGCCTTAATATCTATTGGGTGGACTTTTTGTGTTTTTAAGATAAGATAAGAGAATGCTATCTTATATCTGGAACACCGTTTTATATCAGCCATTGCTCAATGCTTTGGCCTTTTTAGTCTCTGTCGTGCCCGGAGGAGATGTTGGTATTGCAGTTATTCTCCTCACTGTTTTGGTTAAGTTAA
>JBBUBO010000026.1:0-2955 GCA_038058205.1 Patescibacteria group bacterium | reverse complement strand
GGGTGGATTTTAAATGCACTTTTAGAAGAAGTGTTAGATGATCCCATAAAAAATACCGAAGAACATCTTTCGGAATTAGTTAAATCATTAAATCTTTTGCCAGATGGAGCTTTGAAGGCACTCGGTGATAGGGGAAAAGAAAAAAAAGAAAATCTAGAAGAAAAAGAAATAGAAAAATTGCACAGCAAACATGGGGTGAAATAATTAAAAAAGCCAAGAGAGTAATCAAAAACTCTTTCTTAGCACAACTTTTTATAAAACACGCATATTTGCAAGCTTGCAAATTGCTATGCTCGTCGCTCAAGAAAATAATAAATGGATTACCATTTTTATTTTCTAAGCTCCTGCGCAATGTTTTCTAAAAACACTTCTGTAATTTTTTTGCCTTTTCATTATAACAGTTATATACTATAAGCATATGTTAGATATTAAATTCATTCGGGAAAATAAGGACATAGTGCAAGCAGGCGCGAAAAAGAAGCTTGTAGATATTGATATTGACGCTCTTGTTACTCTAGACGATGAACGCTTGAAGATTTTAAAAGAGGTGGAGGATTTGCGCGCTGAAGTAAATAAAGTTTCAAATGAAATAGCTCGCAAACAAGATTCTGGCTTGAAAGTCCAATTGATTGAAGAGATGCGGGCGGTGAAAGAAGATATCAAGCAAAAAGAAGAAAAATTAAAAACAATTACTGAAGATTGGCAGAAAATGATGCTACAAGTTCCGAATGTGCCGGATATTTCTGTGCCAGAGGGGACGAGTGATGAAAATAATCAAGAAATAAAAGTCTGGCCTGCTTCGACGCAAGGCGGGGGAGAAAAAACTGTTTTTAATTTTGAACCGAAAGACCATGTCGAAATTATGACCGCACTGCATATGGTGGATTTTGAGCGGGGGATAAGGGTGCATGGTTTTCGCGGATATTTTTTAACGGGTGATGCGGTGCGTTTATCTTTTGCTATTTGGAATTATGCTTTGGAATTTTTTTCTAGTCGCGGTTTTTTGCCTATCATGCCTCCAGCGCTTAATCGTAAAGAAAACTTTTTAGGCACTGGTTTCTTACCTCAAAATGAAGAGGATTTATATAAAACGCAAGACAATGATTATTTAGCGGGTACAGCCGAAGTGCCAGTGATGGGAATGCATACTGGAGAAATTTTAGATAAAAAAAGTTTACCGATAAAATATCTCGGTTTTTCTCCGTGCTACAGACGCGAAGCAGGAAGTCACGGCAAAGATGTCAAAGGACTCATTCGCGTGCATGAATTCTATAAATTGGAACAAGTTATCTTGTGCGAAGCTGCTCATGAGACTTCAGTAAAACATCATGAAGAATTAGTAACTAATACAGAAGAATTTATCGAATCTCTCGGCGTACCATACCGTCGAGTGATAAATTGCGGAGGGGATTTAGGTTTAGGACAAGTAAAAAAATACGACATTGAGCTCTGGGTGCCGAAAGAAAACAAATACAGAGAGATAGCTTCTGCTTCATATTTTCATGATTTCCAAACTCGTCGACTCGGCATTCGCTATAAAGATGAAGAAGGAAAAATGCATTATGCTCATTCTCTAAATCAGACGGCCATCGCTACGCCCCGCATTTTAGTTTCTTTAGTTGAAAATTATCAACAAGCGGACGGCTCCATAAAGATTCCTGAAGTTTTGCGAAAATACATGGGCGAGAAGGAATTCGTAAACTAGCATGAAAAAGAGAAATGTTTTAAATTCTCCGCGCCTACTGGAATTAAAAAAACACAGGCAGAGAGTTTTACAAAGAAAAATAGCCTTGTATTTATTGGTTTTTTTGGTGTTTTTCATTTCAACTGTTTATCTTTATCGTTTACCTGTTTTAAATATCAGTGAGGTAGAAATAACGGGAAATAAAATAATAGAGACAGAAATAATCAAAGAAGTCGTTGAACAGCAAATCACTGAAAATTATTTATATTTTTTTCCAAAAACAAATATATTCTTTTATCCAAAAAGTGTTATCAAAAATGAGTTACAAAATAAATTCAAAAGACTCAAAGACATCAATTTTTCTGTGAAAGATAAAAAAGTGCTGGAGATATCTATGACCGAACGAGAAGCATTATATACATGGTGCGGGGACGTTTTGCCTGAAGTAAATGATAGTGAACAAAAATGTTATTTTTTAGATAAAGAAGGCTATATTTTCGACGAAGCGCCCTATTTTTCCGGAGAAGTTTATTTTAAATTTTATGGCCTATCGGACGTTGGACGTCCAACGTCCGAGGCTACGGGAATCTATTTTTCTCCAAATAACTTTCAGAAATTTATCACTTTTAAGCAAGAGCTCGAAGGTATGAAATTAAGGCCAGTGGCTTTGGATGTCACGCCCGATGGAGATATAAAAGTACTTCTCTCTAAGGGGTCAACGACAGGAATAAATCCAGAAATAATTTTTAAAGCTGATGCTGATTTTCAAAAAGTGGCGGAAAATCTAAAAGCGGTTTTGACCACAGAACCATTGCAATCCAATTTGAAAAATAAATATTCTTCTTTTTTGTATATTGACCTAAGGTTTGGGAATAAGGTATATTTCAAGTTCAAGTAAGATTGCGTGCAAAGAATTTCTTAAAACTACGCCCTCGGAGACCATGAGGGCAGGGAACCCACGTTTTTTAAAATTCTTTGCACGCAATCTTACTACTATGAAAAATTTTTGGACAAAATTAAAAAAGCCAATTTTTTGCTTGGCGCCGATGTCTGATGTCACCGACATTGCTTTTCGTCATATTTTGGCAAAGTATGGGAAGAATAGAGAAAACCAAAATCAGGTTGTTTTTTGGACGGAATTTGTGGCGGCGGATGGTTTGTGTAATAAATTAGCCAAGAAAAAATTAACTCACTTACTTGAATACTCCGAAAAAGAAAGACCAATAGTGGCGCAAGTTTTCGGCGCGAATCCAGAAAATATGAAAAAGGCT
>JBBUBO010000025.1:8300-9326 GCA_038058205.1 Patescibacteria group bacterium | reverse complement strand
CATTGGCGCAGATGGGGTGATACTTGTCGAAGCTTCAGACAAGGCGGATTGTTTTATGAATTATTATAATTCGGATGGAACAGTCGCAGAGATGTGCGGTAATGGTGTACGTTGCGTGGCGAAATTTTTAAAAGATGAATTTTTAAAAAATGAAACTAAATTTCGGATAATGACTCGCGCGGGTTTGAAAGAAATAAAGTATCAAGATGACGGAACTTTTGCGGTGAATATGGGCAAACCGGTTTTTTCTCATAATGATTTTCCAGAAAAATATTTAGAATTGGAGGGTCTAAAATTAGACTTTGTGTCTATGGGAAATCCTCATGCAGTGGCTTTTGTGGAAGATTTAAATGACTTTGAACTCCAAACAGTTGGCCCACTTATAGAAAATAATAAAAACTTTCCAAATAAAATAAATTTGGAAATAGTAGAGAAAAAGAATGATAATGAATTTTTGGTCAAAGTCTGGGAGCGTGGTTGTGGTATTACTTTAGCTTGTGGCACAGGTGCTTGTGCAGTTTATGCTATTGCTCAAAAAGGTAAAAATAATGGTGAAGAAATTGTTATCAGTTTGCCTGGCGGAAAATTGTTTATGTCCGAAAATAAAGATGGAGAAATAATTATGCGTGGTCCCGCAGTGAGTGTCTTTAGCGGACTCGTAGAAATAATCCAGATAGCGCCTTAGGCGCTATCTGGGAGAAAAATTTATGGAAGATGCAAAAAATATCGACGAACAAATTAAAAAACTGGAAGAGGAGATGGTTAGTCCAGATTTTTGGAGTGATAAAAATAAAGCCCAGAATGTTTTGCGAGAGCTTGCAGAATTAAAAGATAAGAAAGAAGGCAAAAAAGGTCCGCGAAAATATGATAAGGGCAATGCAATGGTGACGATAATTTCCGGCGCCGGCGGAGATGATGCGGAAGATTTTTCGGCAATGCTTTTGTCTATGTATATGAAATATGCAAATAGAAAAGGTTGGGAAGTTTCTTTTATTCACGAACACAAAAATGATCACGGGGGGTATC
>JBBUBO010000025.1:0-8290 GCA_038058205.1 Patescibacteria group bacterium | reverse complement strand
GGTATCGGAACGTTTCTATTGAAATCAAGAACCTCACCCCTAAATCCCCTCTCCTTAATAAGGAGAGGGGGCAGGGGGAGAGGTCGGGTCCGTATGGAATTTTGAAAAATGAATCCGGCGTGCATCGTCTCGTGCGTATTTCTCCTTTTAATGCGAAAAAATTACGGCATACTTCTTTTTCATTAGTGGAAGTTTTGCCCAAGTTTTCCAAATTAGATGAAAAAGACTTCATCATTCCAGAATCTGATTTAAAGATTGAATTTGCAAAATCCAGTGGTCCGGGTGGGCAAAATGTAAACAAGAGGGAAACAGCAGTACGTATCGTACATATACCGACAAATGTTTCTGCGCATGCTTCAGGCGAGCGTTCGCAAGAGCAGAATCGCGAAGTCGCCCTTAGTGTTCTTCGCGCCAAAATTTTCAAAAAAGCCGAGGCAGAGCAAAAAAGTTTCGAAGAAAGTATGAAAATAAGTAAAGGCACAGATATAGAATGGGGCAATCAGATTCGTTCTTATGTATTACATCCTTATAAAATGGTCAAAGATCATAGGACTGGCGCCGAGACATCAAATGTGGATGAAGTCCTAGGCGGAGACTTGGATTTATTCATTGAAGCAGAGAAGAATTTATAAACTGGTTAACCTGGCAGGTTGACTTTGTATCTACATTGTATATACTTAAAATATGACAACTAAAATACAAAAGTGGGGGAATAGTTTGGCTATGCGTTTGCCAAAAGAGTTAGCAAGAAGTCTTAACTTAAAAGCTGGCTCAAAAGTAACAGTTATACGTAAGAGTTTTACTTTCGAAGTGAAGCCAGAAACAGCAATCTCTCCCAAATATACTTTAGAGGAATTGTTAAAAGGTATGACGAAGAAAAATATTCACCCCGAAACTAATTGGGGGGAACCCATGGGTAAAGAGATATGGTAAGAAAAAAATACATACCAGGACGCGGAGATATTATTTGGCTTGATTTTTCTACGACGAAAGGTCATGAACAAGGTGGGCGCCGTCCCTCTTTAGTTCTTTCTCCAGAGCCTTACAATAAGTTGATAGGATTAGTCATAGTTTGCCCGATTACCCAAAAGATTAAAAATTATAGTTTTGAAGTTCCTATTTCTGTGGATAAAGTAAAAGGCGTGATTCTTAGTGATCATGTTAAATCGGTGGCATATAGGGAGCGAAAAATTAAGTATATAGACCGAGCACCAGAGACGACTATTCAAGAAGTTGTTCAAAAAATTAGAGCTATTTTAGATCCAAATAATGGTAGACAGTATTTGCACACAAAGCTTATTTTTCCGGATGATTCGTCAAGAGGTAAAGAAGCTTGGTAACTTTTTTTGTTTCAGGAAGAATCTGTGATAAGATAAAAAAGTGATTTACTTTAATAATGTTTCAAAGGTTTATAAAGATGCGGTAGCGCTCGATGATGTCACTTTGACGATAGGAGCTGGAGAATTTGTGTCTATTGTGGGGCATTCAGGCGCGGGCAAAACGACTCTGACCAAAATGATTTTAGCTGATGAAAGTCCTTCCGAAGGGACAGTTTTTTTTGAGTCTATCAATGTGCACCAATTAAAAAATAAAGATTTGACGAAGCTTCGTCAGCGCATTGGTGTGGTTTTTCAAGATTATAAATTGTTGGCAAATAAAACGGCTTATGAAAATATTGCTTTTGCAATGGAAGCAGTTGGCAAGACGGATGAAGAGATAGCTTCCGACGTCCCGCATGTTTTAGAACTCGTGGATTTGAGTCATCGCGTGTATCATTTCCCTTCTCAAATGTCCGGAGGTGAACAACAAAGGCTTGCTATCGCTCGCGCTATTATTAATCAGCCCGAGCTTATCATTGCTGACGAACCGACAGGGAATCTAGACTCGATCAACACGCACGAGATAGTGCAGATTTTGAAAAAAATAAATGACTTAGGTACGACAGTGATTTTAAATACTCACGACCGCGGGGTTGTCGAATCAGTCGGGAAGAGAGTAGTGACGATGGAAAATGGCAAAATTATTAGAGACACAAAACGCCACAAGTAGTGTGATACAATTTATCTATGGCTATAACAGATCTAAAAAGAATTATAAAAGCTGGATTTATAAATTTTAAACGTGGAGGTTTAGTTTCTTTTGCGGCTGTGCTTGTGGTTACCATTACCCTTTCAGTTATAACGATTATTATTTTACTACAGGCAGTACTGTATTCTTCCCTTGATCAGATAAAAGACAAAGTAGATGTCACGATTTATTTTACCGTGGACGCGCCTGAAAGCAAGGTAATGTTTTTGAAAGAATCTTTGGAAAAATTGCCCGAAGTCGCAACTGTTTCCTATACTAGTGCCACTGATGCCTTAAAACTTTTCCGCGATCGCCATGCGAATGATTATTCTACACTTGCCGCTTTGGATGAAATAGGGAACAATCCACTCGGCGCTTATTTAAATGTAAAAGCTAAAGAAATTTCTCAATATGAAAGTATTGCAAATTTTCTAAAATCTGATAACGCTTTGGCTTCGGGCGATGGAGATATTATAGACAAAGTAAATTATCATCAAAATAAATTGGTCATAGATCGGCTCAATATTATAATAGCTGGAGCGCAAAAACTTGGCTTTTTAATTACGCTACTTTTGGTAATTATTTCAATTATTATTACTTTCAACACCATTCGATTGACCATTTTTATATCTAAAGAAGAGATAGGCGTGATGCGTCTCGTAGGAGCCTCTAAAATGCGCGTACGAGGCCCTTTTATGATTGAAGGTGCTATTTATGGCATTATCGCAACGATTATCACCTTACTCCTTTTCTTGCCTATTACCATTTGGTTCGGACGAAATATGACTGATTTCCTCGGGCTAGACATATATGATTATTATATTTCCAATTTGTTTCAAATTTTTGCAATTATCTTGCTATCAGGTATAATTTTGGGGGCAATATCCAGTTTTATCGCAATTAGAAGATATTTAAATAAATAATACAGTGGCGCAAAAAAAAAGGATAAAATATATTTTCGTAGTGGGAGGTGTTATGTCTGGAGTCGGCAAAGGTGTCGCTTCCGCTTCAATAGCTAAAATACTTCAATCTCGCGGAATAGAAGTTACTGCTCTCAAAATCGATCCATATGTCAATGTTGACGCAGGCACAATGAACCCCACCGAACACGGTGAGGTTTTTGTTTTAGATGACGGCACAGAGTGCGATCAAGATATGGGCAACTACGAACGTTTTCTAGATCGCGACCTAACTCGTACGAATTATATGACGACGGGTAGTGTATATTTGTCTGTTATTCAAAAAGAGCGCAATTTAGAATTTGGCGGTAAACAAGTAGAAGTGGTGCCTAGGATTCCGCTCGAGATTATTGAGAGAATAAATAATGCGACAGCCAAAGCTGGAGCGAAAGTCGCTATCACGGAGATCGGTGGGACAGTCGGCGAATATGAAAATATTTTATTTTTGGAAGCAGTACGAATGTTAAAAATTAAAAATCCGCAAGATGTGCTTCTCGTTTTGGTAAGTTATGTGCCAGCGCTTGGTGCGGGTGGGAATGAACTCAAAACCAAGCCGACCCAACATGCGGTACGCAGTTTGAATGCTGTTGGTCTGAACCCAGACATTATTCTCGCTCGTGCCCATATCCCGATGGACGACAAGAGAAAAGACAAGATTGAGTTTATGTGCAGTCTAGACAGAGGCGATGTTATTTCAGCGCCGAATGTCAGTAACATTTACGAAATTCCAATTAATTTTGAAAATGACGGGCTCGCTGAACGCATCTTTAAAAAACTCAAGATGTCACCGCTTAAAAAAGATATGAAAGAATGGCGCGCGATGGTAAAGAAAATGAATGATGCGACGGAAATAGTAAGGATTGGCATTGTTGGTAAATATTTCGGCACAGGGGAATTTGTCTTAGAAGATTCGTATATTTCTGTTATTGAATCCATTCGGCATGTAGCGGGCGCGGTGGGACGAAAACCGGAAATAAAATGGCTGAACTCTGAACAATTTGAAAAAGATCCAAAAACCCTTAAAGAGTTAGATGATTTTCATGGCATTATCGTGCCGGGTGGTTTTGGCAGTCGGGGAGTGGAAGGTAAAATCGCAGTTATAAAATATTGTCGAGAAAATAAAATACCGTATTTTGGCTTATGTTATGGTATGCAACTCGCCGTGACAGAATTCGCTCGAAATGTTGCCGATATGGAAAATGCCAATACGACAGAAATAAACCCGAAGACTTCTTTTCCAGTAATAGATATTATGCCGGAGCAGAAAAAGAATTTGAAAGAAAAAAATTATGGCGCGAGTATGCGTCTCGGTGCTTATCCGGCGAATTTAAAAAAGGGAACTATTGCGCAAAATGCGTACAAAACTTCTGAAATATCTGAACGTCATCGTCATCGCTATGAAGTAAATCCTGAATATATAGAAAAATTAGAAAAAGCGGGGCTTGTTTTCTCTGGTGTTTCTCCCGATGGTAAGTTGATGGAAATAGCAGAACTTCCAAAAACAGTGCATCCATTTTTCCTCGGTACGCAATTTCATCCAGAATTAAAATCTCGTCCACTTGCTCCGCACCCTCTTTTCTTAGCTTTTATTAAAGCTTCTGTTGAAAAAAAGAAATAACTTACTTTTTCATTACCATCAAATGCAGATGAAAATGATCGGGGATAGATTTCTCTTTATTTGTGGCTTCTAAAATGGCTTCGTATTTTAAATTTATATGTGTTGCTCTGATTAAATCCAGCTCTTCTTTTTCTATTTTATTTAATTCTTCATAAATGGTGTGCCTTTTAGGGATGACCATATGATGAATTTTTGCCACTTTGTCGTAAGGAAATTTATTATTGACTATTCTCCAGTGTTTAAAATTTTTGAGAGATTTTGCTTTCTTACATAAACTGCACCCTTTTTGCAAAGCCTCGCTAGCTTTGACTTTTTCGTATTTCTCATATACTTTTTTGCTTCTAAAGGGGTGTGGCATAAATTTATTATAACAAATTTTTGGCTGGGAGACTTGGATTCGAACCAAGATACCATTCTCCAGAGGAATGAGTCCTACCATTAGACGATCTCCCAATGAAGTAACAATAATATAAAATAGTCTTTTAATCAAATTGCTGGTACAATAGATTTTATTAAATGAAAAAGAATTTTAAGCATAAATTAAAGAGCATTTTTACCAGTGCTTTTTTTCTATCTATTATTAGTTCGGCAGTTGTGCTTTTTGTTTTGTTTTCTATTTTCCCAAAATTTTTTGGTTTTAGTGTTTCTTACCATATAAGTATGGTAGAGAAAATTCTACAAAAAAATAAAATGGTTTTGCCCGCGCTTGATATTGTTGCATACGAAAATAAATTAAATGAGTTAGCAAACAATACTCTTCCAGAACCTTCCACAAAAATTGTCTCGAATGCTAAAACCGGAGAAAAAACGACAATAGTGGTACAGCCGGATCCAGTTAAGTCTATTTGGCCAGTGAAAACAGTATATCCAAATGCGGGCGCTATTTTGCCGTTCAAACGCATCATCGCTTATTATGGCAATTTATATTCCACCAAGATGGGAATTTTAGGAGAATATCCAGAAGCAGAGATGACTGCAAAATTAAAAGCAGAAGTAAAAAAATGGACAGAAGCTGATCCGGGTACTCCAGCTATTCCGGCGCTTCATTACATCGCGGTAGTGGCGCAAGTTGCTGCTGGAGATGATGGGAAATATCGCGCTCGAATGCCGAATACCGAAATAGATAAAGTGTTAAAAATGGCAGAGAAAATAAATGCGCTTGTTTTTCTGGATTTGCAAGTTGGTTTTTCTACTTTACAGAGTGAAATTCCTGTATTTGAAAAATATTTTAAAATGCCAAATGTGCATTTAGGTGTGGATCCAGAATTCTCGATGAAGAACGGTATTCGTCCGGGGAAAGTGGTTGGAACTTTTGATGCCACTGATATAAATTATGCGGCAAATTATTTAGCGAAACTTGTGAAAGAAAATAATTTACCGCCAAAGATCCTCATCGTTCATCGTTATACGCAAAAGATGTTGACCAATTATAATTTAATCAAGCCTTTACCGGAAGTGCAGATTGTCGTGCATATGGATGGCTGGGGCGGAGTGGCAAAAAAGCTCGGAACTTACAGAAATTTTATTTATCCGGAGCCCGTGCAATTTACTGGTTTTAAAATATTTTATAAAAATGATATTTTGACTCCTGGCTCATCTTTGATGACACCGAGTGATGTATTAAAGCTCAATCCGAAGCCGATTTATATCCAATACCAATAATACCCCATAGGCAAGACCTATGGGGTACATATTAAAAGAAAATCTATCCTAAATATGGTATTATGCTTGGAATGTTTTCGAATTATTTAGCGACAAATGGACAAGGATTTTTCTTGCCAGTCATCATAGTTTCAGCTTTAATAGACAGTATCAATCCTTGCGCTATTTCTGTTTTATTTTTAACGATTGCTTTTTTATTTAGTCTCGGGAAGAATCGAAAATTTGTTTTATTGTCAGGTGGAGTTTATATTCTCGCGATTGCATTAGTTTACACCTTGATCGGTCTAGGCGCGCTTAAAGCTCTGAGCTTTTTTAATGTGCCAAATATCATGGCGAAAGTCGGAGCCTCTATTCTTTTGCTCTACAGCATTATCGGTTTAATTAATGAATTTTTTCCAAATTTTCCGATCAAATTAAAAATGCCGGAAAACACGCACACGACGATAGCGAAAGTGATTCACAAGGGTTCTATTCCTGCTTTCTTTTTCCTAGGCATACTAGTTGCCCTTTTTGAATTCCCATGCACCGGCGGGCCGTACCTTTTTGTTTTGACTTTGCTTCATGATTATGCAAACTTCTGGAAAGGCTTTTGGTATTTGATTATGTATAATTTTATTTTTGTTTTACCCCTTATTCTCATTCTTGCATTTTCTACAAACAGGTTTATGATAGAAAAGATCGACAAATTGCGCAGATTGGAGACGAAAAAAGCGAGGGTAGTGCTTCTTCTTATTCTGGTCGCATTTGGTTTAATTATATTTTCACTATAAAAATTTATGATAAATTCAACCCCAATGAGTTTTGAAGAGCTTAAGAAAAAAATTGCTTCATTAAAAGAAAATAGAGGAGTTGATTTATCTACTGAGGAAGACCTCAGTATTGGTGTGATGAATTTGATCAGCCTCGAAGAACATTTCTTTTTTTCCGGCGCAAAAACAGGCAAAGATGAATATTACAATATGTTGAATGAAGTTCGCGAGATGCGTAAAGTTCTTCTCGCGCGAATGATAGACAAAACTGAAGGGGAAAGCTGGTGCATTTCTAAACATTTACTTGCGACGACGATGCGACTCATGGAAGTCGGCACAAAGCTCCAGGGTGATGGTAAAACAAAAGATGCAAAAACGATGTTTGCTTTTGCTTATAAAGCTTACAATTTATTTTTCGGCTTAAGATTAAAAATAATCAATGCGCAGGATGTTAAAAATGCTTTGGAAAAAGAAAAGCCAATGAATTTTGATGACATTATGGCGAAGCTGGTGGATTGTTGCAAAGAATAATATGACAAACAAAAATATTTTTGTTTTAACAATTGCTCTTTTGGTCGTTGGAATATTTACGACTATAATTTTGCGTTCAAAAAATGAACTTACCCCAATAACTTCTAATAATTATGATACTTTTGCGCAATGCTTGGCGACGAAAAATATGACAATGTATGGAGCAGTCTGGTGTTCGCATTGCAAGACACAAAGAGCTCTTTTTGGTGAATCTTTTAAATTTGTTCCTTATGTCGAATGTTCTGAAAATCCACAAGCTTGTATGGATAAGGGAGTACAAGGTTATCCGACTTGGATAGATGAAAAAGGAGAGAAATATGTCGGAGAACAAAGTTTAGAAAAACTTTCGCAAATTACTGGTTGCGAGTTGTAAAAACAAAAACAAAGTTTTTAAGGGGTTTCGAGTGCGACGGCGCGAGAATTTCAGGTCATTCGACTCTGAGAGTCTCAGACTCGATGAGATTTTTTAAGCTTCAAAAAATCCGTACCGGCAAAAATTTTGGTTTTTGTTTTTACAACTAAATGTTATTATATAAATATGAACAATATAAAAATTTTCTTCGGCGTAATAATTTTGTTAATTATTGGAACAATAGTGACTGTTTTTATGCGTTCAAATGCGGATTCTTCTTTAGTAATTTCAGGCAAATATGATACATTTGCGACTTGTTTAAAAGACAAAGGCGCTGTTTTTTATGGCGCTT
>JBBUBO010000024.1:0-1699 GCA_038058205.1 Patescibacteria group bacterium | reverse complement strand
ATGAAGCGCGCTGTGGCTGCGACTATTTCTTCTCGTTTGTATGCCGGATATTCTTGGGAGGTCTTGGAATCAATTGCAAAAAATGTGGAAGAAATTTCACATCCATTTTTTAATGAACAAAAAGAGGGTAAAACTTTAGTTGTTTTAATTACTTCAAATCGTGGACTTTGTGGAGGATACAATTCTCAAATAATTAAAAAAACTTTTCAGACTTTAAAAGAACTCGATTCTGAAGTTGAAATAGTAACTGTCGGAAAAAAGGGAGACGTGGCTATGCGTAGAATTGATCAAAAAATAACCGCAGCATTTTTTGAAATGCCAGATGTAAATATTTCTCTTTCTGATGTGAATTCTCTGGCAAAGATGGTGATGAATGAATATAGAGTAAATTATAAAAAAGTTTATATTGGTTATACTCATTATCATTCTGCTTTAGTACAAAAACCAATCGTTAAACAACTTTTGCCAATTTCAAAACAAGAAATAAAAGAAAATATTGAGAATTTACCAAATGAAGTCAAAAAAAATAAAGCGAATTACTTATTTGAAGGAGATTTTAATACTTTGATTGAATCTTTAGCGGAAAAGATTACTAAAATGCAGATATACCAGATGATATTAGAATCAAATGCTTCCGAACAATCCGCCAGAATGCTCGCGATGAAGAATGCTTCTGATGCTTCGGGGGAAATGATAGATGATTTGACTCTGATGTTTAACAAAGCAAGACAAGCAAACATTACGAGAGAGATATCAGAGATTAGTGCTGGTATGGCATCGGTAAGTTAAAAGTTATAAAGTTTATAAAGTAAAAAAAATTATTATGAAAACAGGTACAATCAAAAGAATTATCGGACCGGTCGTAGATGTAGACTTTGGCGTAGAAGTTTTGCCAGATGTTTACAATGCATTAGAGGTAATGAATGGCGAGAAAAAGATCGTCTTGGAGACTGAGCAACATTTAGGTGGTGGTGTCGTGCGCGCTGTCGCTATGGATACGACAGATGGACTTTCTCGCGGGATGAATGTTGTTGATACTGGTGCGCCGATTTCTGTACCTGTTGGTAATAGTACTCTCGGACGCATCTTTAATGTTCTCGGTGAAGCAATTGATGACTTGCCCGCCGTAGCCTTAGTGAAGGAGGGTGGAAAAGCAAATCGTCTGCCAATTCACCGCAAAGCTCCAGAATATGTACAGCAAGCAACGAAAGTTGAAATTCTAGAAACTGGTATTAAAGTTATCGATCTTATTTGTCCGGTGTTGAAAGGAGGAAAAGTTGGACTCTTCGGGGGTGCTGGAGTCGGCAAGACTGTCGTCATTCAAGAGCTTATTCACAATATCGCAAGTAATCACGGAGGATATTCTGTTTTCGCTGGTGTGGGAGAAAGAACCCGTGAAGGAAATGACTTGTATCATGAAATGAAACAATCAGGCGTGATAGATAAAGTTGCCATGGTCTTCGGACAAATGAATGAACCGCCAGGCGCTCGTCTACGTGTGGCTCTATCAGGACTCACAATGGCAGAACATTTTCGTGATGCTGAAGGTAAAGATGTGCTTCTTTTCATTGATAATATTTTTCGTTTTTCCCAGGCGGGGTCGGAAGTATCCGCGCTCTTAGGGCGAATGCCCTCTGCCGTGGGATACCAACCAACACTTGCAACTGAAATGGGCGAGCTCCAAGAACGCATCACCTCG
>JBBUBO010000023.1:0-1950 GCA_038058205.1 Patescibacteria group bacterium | reverse complement strand
ATTGAATATATGAGAAATATGCGTGATACTTTTGTGTTATTTGACGCATCCAGCGCGCAGGCAGGCTGGAATGCTTTTAATGCCAAAATCGCTCCTCTCCCTGACACCCTATGTGCTGGAAGTAATGGATGTTATTTTAACGATCAAAATTTAAATTATGCAAATCCCGCACAACCGATGACGGATATTATATTGACCGCCTGTGGCGTAGATTGTCCATCTCTATTGTACGATGAGACAACAGGGAAATATGGTTATGCATCTGGTACTAATTCTAATTTTGTTCGTAAAATAAATGTTGTACAAGTTGCGAATCAAACTAAAATTTCTTCCACGGTTTATTGGAATCAAGGTTCGGGTAATTATGGCATTTCTTTTTCCGAAAGTTTGTTTAATTGGGTAGAGTAGGGTAGTAGAGCAAAGCTCACTACCCTACAAGTAAAAATGATAAAAATAATATTAAAAATTAAAGATAAAGGGCCTGCCCCGTACCGAAAGCGTAAGCTTTCTGGTTCGGGGTTCGTGATACTTTTTGCAGTGACGATTTCAAGTATCCTTTTGGCGATAGCTTTAGGAGTTGCTAATATAGCGGTCAAAGAGGTAAAATTCAGCACTTCTGCTAAAGATACCAATGAAGCTTTTTTGGCAGCTGATACGGGCATTGAATATGCGCTCTTTCATGACAAGACCCCGAGTGAATATGCGCCGGCAGTTGGAACGGCACAAACTTGGAATATTGTTGTGGCCGGAGCTGGTGGTACAAGTTGCGCGAAAGTCAGTATTACAAAAGACAATACCAGCCCTCCTAATACAACTACCTTGATCATTTCCAAAGGTTATAATATCGGAGATGTGGGCACTTGTGATTCTGCTAATCCGGACCGCATTGAACGCGAACTTAGAATTTCTTATTAATTTTTATTATGGAAAATATAGAAAACAAAAAAAGAACCAGCCTCGCCGAGTCTAGGCGGGTAAAAAAATTAAGAAGTGAGATTGCCCGTTTGAGGGAAGAATATCATACTAAAAATCTGCCAAATGTTACTGACGAAGTTTATGAATCTCTCTCTCGTGAACTGAAAACACTTTTGCAAAAATATCCAGAATTTGAAGATGTAAATGCTGGAGAAAATAGAGTTGCTGGTAAGCCTTTAGAAAAATTCGTCAAAGTAAAACATAATGTTCGAATGCTTTCTTTGAATGATGTTTTTTCTTATGACGAACTCGCTGATTGGGAGAAAAGAATAAAAAAACTCCTACCCCCCTCTCCTTTAAAAGGAGAGGGGCAGGGGGGTGAGGTGAGTTATTTCTGCGAAGTAAAGTTTGATGGTTTGGCTGTTTCTTTAATTTACAAAAATGGAATTTTTGTACAAGGGGCAACACGTGGAGATGGTTTTATTGGTGAAGATATTACGCAGAATTTAAAAACAATTCATTCTATTCCCCTCTCCTTAACAAGGAGAGGGGTGGGCCGTTCAGGCTCTGAGAGCCTTCAGGCTCGAAGAGGCGAGGTGAATTATTTAGAAGTCCGCGGAGAAGCGCTTTTAAGCAAAATAACTTTAGCAAAATTAAATAAGCAAAATGAAAAAGAAGGCAAAATGCTTTTTGCCAATACCCGTAACGCGGCAGCAGGAAGTTTGCGCCAACTTGATCCACAACTGGTAGCAGAAAGAAAATTAGATTTTGTGGCTTATGATTTGATTGGCGCAGAAATGCAAACGCATTCCACAAAACATCAAATGCTTCGTAAACTTGGCTTTAAGGTTGAAAAGTTGGAGGCGAAGTGTGACAGCTTGGATGGAGTAATTACTTTCATTAAAAAGTTTGAAAAAGTTCGTCCAGATTTTCCCTACGGCACTGATGGCATTGTTATTTCCGTGGATGATTTGAAATTGCAGGAAATTTTAGGTGTTGTTGGCAAGGCTCCGCGCTTTATGGTGGCTTTTAAAT